>NZ_JBZNBU010000074.1:0-11167 GCF_058530065.1 Waterburya sp.
CCATACAGGTTGACTTTTTGCTCTTATATAGTGTTCTTTAAAGCAACCATACACTATGTTTAGTAGTTGACTAATGAGTAAGTTCCTTAACTTGTCACGATTGGGCAATACCAAACATAAATGTTAAATATTAAATGCTCAATGTTAAATGTTAAATGCTCAATGTTAAATGTTAAATGCTCAATGCTCAATGTTAAAACCTTGTAAAGTTTGCGGTACTCTCAATGCAGAAGGAGTAGAAACCTGTCTGAGTTGCGGTCACAATCCCGAAGGAAGTAAAAGACCAGCCATATTTCGCTATGTTGCGATCGCCCTAATTATTTGTTTTACTCTGCCTTTATTGTCTGGATTAATTAACTGGGTCTTATTACAACTAAAACCCGAATCTCCAACCCCGACTACCCCTTCTGTTTCCCAAATTAGGAAATAGCCATTAAAGCTAAGAGAAACAAATAATCTAAAACTAAAAAACGATGAATGAATATCAGAGAGTAAAACGAAAACTACAGATATCATTGGGAACTAAAATTACTCTGGCAATGACTGGTTTAATTCTGTCCTCCACAATAGTTGCTAGCAATTTTAGTCTGAGTCGCAATCGAGAATTTTTTCACCAACAGTTCGAGCGAGAATCAGATATTCTCTTGAAAACTTTAACCAAATCTATTCCTGAATTAGAGAATTCTCAAACCATAGAATTCATCGACAACACATTAACAAGATTAAAACAGCAAGATCTCATTCTCGATAGCATCGTTTATGACTCAACTGGTAAAGCGATCGCTATAAATAGACTTTCAGAAGACAAAAATCCCAGCACCATAAAAAAATTAGATTCTTGGGGGAAGCAAATTATCGGGAGCGAAACTACTATTTGGAATTGGAATTCAGATAGTCTAATTGCAGGTAGATCGATCGTTGTGGAGGAACAAATAGTTGCTGCGATCGCCATAGAAATATCTACCGTTTCCGCACAACAAAAATTGACCGAGCAAAAAAAACAAAGCTTATTTCTTGTGGCTATCTTGACTACAATTGCTAGTATCTTTGCCTATTATTGGAGTCGCGCGGTAACCGAACCTTTAAAGCAAATAATTACCGCTACCCAGTACCTGGCTTCTGGAGCGTTGGATTGTGAAATTACCGTTAAAAGTAACGATGAATTTGCTATTTTAGCTCGTACTTTTAACTTCATGACCTCGGAATTCCACAAAATGGTTGAGGATTTAAAATTTCGAGCAGAAGCATTACATCAAAGCGAAACTTATGCTTCGGATCGAGCTTTAGAGTTGAAAAAAGCTTTAGAAGAATTAGAAGATGCTAAAGCGATCGCCGACCAAGCCAATCAAGCCAAAAGCTCTCTTTTATCTAGCATGAGTCACGAGTTGCGAACTCCCTTAAATGGTATTTTGGGCTACACGCAAATTCTGTTGCGAGATCGTACTTTAAATGACAAACAACAAAATGGTTTAAAAATAATCCATGACAGTGGCAATCATCTTTTAACTTTAATCAACGATATACTCGATCTCTCTAAAATTGAAGCGTGCAAGCTAGAACTTTATCCCACAGAAGTTCACTGTGAAAGTTTTTTTAACAGTATTGGGGATATGATTCGCTTACAAGCCATCGAAAAAAGTATTCGGTTTGAGTGTATTCTGGCTCAAAATTTGCCCATAGGAATAGAAGTTGATGAAAAAAGACTCCGACAAATATTGCTCAATCTTTTGGGTAATGCGGTGAAATTTACCGATCGAGGTAAAGTTTCCCTGATAGTCGATCTAATTGCTCCTCAAAATCCTCAACAATCAAATGAGAAAACTTTACGCTTCCAAGTAATCGATACGGGAGTGGGAATGACTCACCAACAATTGAAACAAATTTTTCAACCTTTCCAGCAAGTGGGAGATGTCAAAAAAAGACAGGGTGGTACTGGTTTGGGTTTGGCGATTACTACGAATTTGGTTACCTTGATGGGGGGAGAAATCAAAGTTGCCAGCAAACCCAATCGAGGATCTAAATTTTGGTTTAGCCTTACTTTCCCCGCAGTCCAAACAACCAAAATAGAAAGCTTTACCGAGCCAAAACTTCAGATAGTTGGCTATCAAGGTCAAAGAAAAACCATCCTAGTGGTAGACGATAAAGAAGAAAACCGTTTGATACTTCTCCATCTACTCCAACCTTTGGGATTTCAGATTGTTTTAGGAGAAGACGGACAACAAGAAATAGAACTAGCTCAAAAAATAAAACCAGACTGCATTTTGACCGATTTAATCATGCCTGTAAAAACTGGATTTGAAGCAGTCCAAGAAATCAGAAAAATTCCGAGGCTAGAAAATACAGTGATTATTGCAATTTCTGCTAGTGCTTCCCAATCAGATCGCGATCTCAGCCGTTCGGCTGGTTGTCAAGCATTTTTAGCCAAACCATTTAGACAAGAAGATTTATTGGCTTTATTACAAAAATATCTCAAACTTAACTGGATTTATGAAGATCCTCAAGTAACTCTTTCCAAAATTAAGGCAAACGAACGACACAACTCTCAAAGTAAATCTGACAAACAGACGATCGCACTTCCTACAGAAGAAGTTGAAATTTTGTACGAACTAGCTATGCTAGGCAGTATGAAAAAAATTCGCGAACGAGCCGATTGTTTAGAAGAATTAGACGAGGCATACGCCCCTTTAGCCCAACAACTAAGATATTTAGCTCAAGGTTTCAAAGAAAAAGCGATCGTCGATTTGATCGAACAATATCTTTAACGTGAGCGTCTAACAAACAAATGATCCTGCGTAGGTTGGGAAAGGGTTCAAGGGCAAGGAGAAAAGGCTAATTTATTTAAAAGCTTTTACGTATTTATACGTAAGTCGCCAAAGCCCATAATAAGATAGCATTGTGGGTCTTGCTTTATAATTCCTTAAATAAAATCTTATTTTTTGGTGTTTTGCTTCTCCATAAAATTACAGAAAACATGAGGAAAATACTGAAGTCTTATGTGTTTTTAAGCAGTTATTTTTAAGAAGAATAAGAAAAAATTACTGGTAAACATACATTAAATGATAGATTTACGTAACTATAAAAACGGATTATTCAAAACTGCGATCGCTTTTTGCTTATTAGGAAGCATGGTAACTTTTGGAGGAGCTAAAAAAGTAGTTGCATTATCCGATGATGTGTTTGGTTTAGAGCTTCACTATCGCGATTCTGCTTTTCAATGTGGTTCGGATACCACTCAAGCTGATATCCAAATTGATGTGTACGATCAAAATAACAACTGGTTAACTACCTTATCTAAAGGTGATAAATATACAAGTACTGATTTTGATTCCGTCAATAACTTAAGCTTTGTTTACAACGTTTATAATTTGAGTTGCATCAGTCACGGTGCTTCCGTTGCACCAGAAGATACTATGTTGCTAGGTGCAAACGATACTGTACCAGATATCGATGGATTTTCAGGGCAAGCTTCTATAGAAGAAATGCTGGTCGGTCTTAGCAGCTATGAAGAGCTATTGTTAGTAGAATTAGGAACTAGCGATACCAGTGATAGTGCTTACGATCTACAGGATACAGTTCTGGTGGTCGATAATAATCCTGTATCTTTGCTCTTCGCCGATTAATAAACTCATAACCTCCAAGCTACTTGTGGCTACTAGACAAAAGAAAAAGAAATTAGGAGCGAATATACTATTATTTTTCATCTCCTAGTTCCCTAGTCTCCAGTTCAACTAAGAGACTTTTTTCTTAGCTGTAGTTTTTTTCTTAGTGGTTTTCTTTTTAGCTGTAGTTTTTTTCTTAGTGGTTTTCTTCTTAGTAGCTTCTTTTTCCGCTAACAACTCCAAGGCTTTTTCCAAAGTTATAGATTCGACAGTTTCCCCTTCGGGTAAACCGACATTAATCTTATTGTGCTTGATATATTCGCCATAAGGGCCTTTATAAATATTGACTGGCTCTTTGTCTTCAGGATGCGTTCCCAGTTCTCTTAGAGGAGTTTTCTTAGCACCACCTCGTCCTCGTTTGGGTTGTGCCAGTAATTCTAAAGCTCTTTCTAGACTAACTGTTAGAACATCATCTTCTTTTTTCAGCGATCGATAATCCCTTTGTATTTTAGTGTCTTCAGGGCCTTTAAATTCATGGACTACATAAGGGCCAAAACGTCCCAAAGCAGACTTAATTTTGCCTCCCGTAGCTGGATGATTTCCTAGCAGACGGGGCAAGGAGAGCAAGCCTACCGCCATTTCCAAGGTAACATCTTCAAATTTTACATCGGTTTTACTATCCTTTTTGGGAATAGAACTCATTTTGGGTTTTGGCCCATCTTCAGTTTTTTCTCCCAATTGCACGTAGGGACCATATTTACCCACCATAAAGTAAATTGCTTCCCCTGTTTCGGGATGAATGCCCACTTTGTCAGGACCTTTTTTCTTCTGAATAATTAAAGCTTCAATTTGTTCTGGATTGAGATCGGCAGGAGTTAAGCTATCGGGGATCGAAACTTTCAAAGCATCTGCTTCTGGTTCGTCTTTGGTGGGTATTTCGATATAAGGGCCATATTTGCCGATTCTAACCGTTGCATCAAGATTTTCTAAATGGATAGTTTTAGCAGTTGCGGGTTCGATTTCATCGCTTTTAAGATCGATTTGGGTTTTGAGTCCTGTTTCCCCTTGATAAAACTTTTTCAAATAGGGTATCCATTCCGCCCCTCCACGAGCAATTTCATCGAGAGTCTGTTCCATATGAGAAGTGAATTCCGTATCTACCAGATCGGGAAAATGTTCTTCCAACAAAGCAGTCACTGCAAAAGCAGTAAAACTAGGCACTAGAGCTTTACCGCGCATCTGGACATAACCGCGATCGAGAATTGTACCAATAACAGTAGCATAAGTACTGGGACGACCGATGCCTTCTTTTTCCAGGGTTTTAACTAAAGAGGCTTCGGTATATCTAGCGGGAGGTTGAGTTTCGTGTCCGATCGCTTCTAAATCTTTACAGTCTGGTTTATCCCCTTCTTTAAGGGGTGGTAAGAGAATTTCTTGGTTTTCTAATGCGGCATCGGGATCGTCCGATCCTTCAACATATGCCCTGAAAAAACCAGGGAAGTCTACTCGCTTACCGTTAGCTCTAAACACAGCATTTTCGACGCTCACATCGACCGTAATTTGAGTCAATCTAGCATCCGCCATCTGACAGGCAACAGTACGTTTCCAAATTAGATCGTAGAGCTTGAATTCGCGGTCTTTGAGTTTGGTTTCCTTGGGAGTGCGGAAAGTTTCCCCTGCAGGGCGAATCGCTTCGTGAGCTTCTTGCGCGCCTTTTGCCTTAGTGCTGTATTGACGAGGTTTGGGACTGAGATATTGTTTGCCATATTTCTCTTCAATACAACTTCTAGCAGCGGAAATAGCTTGACTGGATAAATGGGTCGAATCTGTCCGCATATAGGTAATAAAACCCTTTTCATAAAGCTTTTGAGCTACGCTCATGGTTTCTCTAGCAGATAGTCCTAGTTTGCGGTTCGAGTCAATTTGTAATGTTGAAGTAGTAAAGGGGGCGTAGGGCTTGCGGGTAGAAGCTCTTTCGCTACGGTTGCTCACCGTCCAAGTTTTGTCGATAATTCTTTCTTTTAGTTCGTTGGCTTCGGTTTCATTCAGCAAAACTACATCTTTGCCTTCGGCAATTTTTCCCGTATCGGGATCGAAGTCGCTACCAGTGGCAAGTTTTTTCCCATCTAAAGTAATTAACTTGGCTTCAAAAGGTTGTTTATCTTGTTCTAGATCCGCCTTAAGATCCCAATATCCCCCAGATTGAAAAGCTCTGCGCTCTCTTTCTCTTAATACGGTCAGACGTACCGCTACCGACTGTACCCTACCTGCGGAAAGTCCCCAAGATATTTTTTTCCACAATAGAGGAGAAACCGTATATCCTACCAGGCGATCGAGAATTCTTCTGGTTTCTTGAGCGTGAACTAAATCCCGATCCACTTCGCGACAATCTTGGAGAGCTTTTTGAATTGCCTCTTTGGTAATTTCGTGGAATACCATGCGCTTGACAGGCACTTTAGGCTTGAGAACTTCCAATAAATGCCAGCTAATACTCTCTCCTTCACGATCTTCGTCCGTTGCCAGTATCAATTCGTCTGCTGTCTTGAGGGCAGTTTTTAATTCCTTGACTACTTTCTTTTTCTTTTCTGGAACAACGTAAATAGGCTGAAACTCGTCTTCTACATTGATACCCAAAGTCGCCCACTTCTTATCTTTATAAGCAGGAGGAATCTCTTTTGCTGAAGGTGGTAAATCTCGCACGTGACCCATTGATGCCTCAACTTGATAGCTAGAAGGCAAATAATTACGAATAGTACGAGCTTTTGTAGGAGATTCGACAATGACTAGTGTTGACATAGAGATGGAATTATCGCTGTAAAATGACAGGTGTCGATCGTTTATCGAGGTTTAATGACTAATCTATAGTTATCTTCCCTGGTTCGGCAAACTTCTTTGATTGAATTTAGTTTAACGAGCCAATCCTAATTTCACCATAACCAAGATTAGCGAAGAGTTTGTACTTTTCTTGTTAAGAAGTAAAAACATAATAAGCTAAATAAAGAAATAGAACAGGGGAGTACAATCCTTTGTATAGCTTTTTTAGCAATTTTTCAATTGTATATATTTGACAGTACCCAAAAACTCTATGGATTTTTCTAGCAGCGTAGCTCAAGAGCTTCATGCAGGGACGATATTGCCCGAAGGCATTGTCATAATCACCCTGATGACTATTTTAGTCGGCGATTTGATTTTTGGACGTAGCTCTTCCCGTTGGTTGCCCTATGTCGCAATTTTTGGTCTATTCAATTCCATTGTCGCTCTATTTTTCCAATGGAGTAACCCCAATGCGATCGCTTTTCTCGGTTCGTTTGATGGGGACAATCTCAGTATTGTTTTTCGCGGAATAGTCGTTCTTTCCGCTGTGATTACTATCCCTATGTCAATTCGCTATATTCAGCAATCGGGACATCTTTGGCAGAATTTATCGCCATTCTGCTAACGGCTACTTTAGGCGGTATGTTCCTTTCTGGGGCAAACGAACTAACAATGGTGTTTATCTCGTTGGAAATGTTAAGTATTTCTTCTTACTTGATGACGGGATACATGAAGCGAGATCCTCGCTCTAACGAAGCAGCATTAAAATATTTGCTGATTGGTGCTGCTAGTTCGGCAATTTTTCTTTACGGAATGTCTCTACTCTATGGTTTGTCTGGAGGCGAAACAAATCTTAATATAATTGCCACTAAAGTTACTGCCATCAACGGGGTTCAGTCTCTAGGTTTGGCAATTTCTTTAGTATTTATCATTGCGGGTATTGCTTTTAAAATTTCTGCCGTACCTTTCCACCAATGGACTCCCGATGTATACGAAGGCTCTCCTACTCCTGTAGTAGCATTTCTTTCTGTGGGTTCAAAGGCTGCTGGTTTTGCCCTAGCAATTCGCCTGTTAGTCACTGCCTTTGGTTCGATGACCGAACAGTGGCACTTTATCTTTACCGCCCTAGCTATTCTTAGTATGGTGTTGGGTAATGTAGTAGCTCTAGCTCAAACCAGTATCAAACGGATGTTGGCTTATTCTTCCATCGCTCAAGCTGGTTTTGTAATGATTGGCTTGATTGCTGGTACGGAAAATGGTTATTCCAGCATGATTTTTTATCTGTTCGTTTACCTATTTATGAATCTGGGGGCATTTACTTGTATTATTCTCTTCTCCCTCCGCACTGGTACGGATCGCATTAGCGAATATGCAGGCTTATATCAAAAAGATCCCCTGCTGACTCTTTGTTTGAGTATTTGCTTACTTTCCTTGGGCGGTATTCCTCCCATGGCTGGATTTTTCGGTAAGATCTATTTATTCTGGGCTGGTTGGCAGGCTGGTTTGTATGGTTTAGTACTATTAGGCTTGATTACTAGCGTTGTCTCTATTTACTACTACATTCGCGTCGTCAAAATGATGGTGGTAAAAGAACCCCAAGAAATGTCCGAATCGGTCAAAAATTATCCCCAAGTCAACTGGAAACTATCAGGAATGCGTCCTTTGCAGGTAAGTATCGTCTTGGCTACGGTAGTCACTTCTTTGGCAGGAATTTTATCCAATCCTTTATTTGTATTGAGTAGCAATTCTGTCAACAGTACTCCGATCTTAAGCTCGGCAGTCGTCACCCAAGAAATTCCTCAAACTACGATTCAAATTTCAACGGTAGAAGAATCAATTAATAGATAAGGATTTTAATTAAAACGCAGTTTAAAATAGTCACAAAGCCCTAATTGACTGGGCTTTTTTTATGTTTGATATTTTTTCCAGTCGGTTTTCACCAATATCTCAATCCCCCATTCCAAGCTATATTGTGAATAATACATAACCCTGCGGGATTAACCTCTCGATTAAAGAGTACACGCCCAAAAGTAGGGATATTTAATTTCCTCAGATAACAAAATTAAATCTAACAGACACAGCATTAAGAAGTTTTGCGATCGTTTTCAGTATAAAAACTTGTGTTCTTTGTTACTGAAATGAGAAAATATTAAATCCATGCTGGCTTTCGGCTCAGTAGCATCAGTTACAAAACTGTTTGGCTCGCCAATGTTGTCTGTAGAAAAATAGGCTTAGATGCTAGATGTAAAACCAAATAATTCCTACTATCTTTTCCTAAATGACCTGCTAGAAGACAATTCTAGCTAGAAAAAATGCTCTTTAAATTTTAGTGAAGTAGAAAAACGCAATAATTATAATTTTTATACTTTCCTATCTCACTATTTGAATTTCCTAGAGATTACAAACGCTAAGATATAACTGAAAGCCCCAGAACATAAAGCAGCATCAGACTAACCCTACCTCCCGATCCTTATATAAGAAGTATATGGTTCAAGCTCCTATCAAAACATCCAAATTAGAAAAACTAAAAGAACGCAGTAATTTTTTAAAAGAACCTCTTTTAACAGAACTCCAGCAAGATACAACTCATTTTACTGAAGATGCCATTCAAATCTTGAAGTTTCACGGTTCTTATCAACAAGACAACCGCGACAATCGAGTCAAAGGTCAAGAAAAAGACTACCAGATGATGTTGCGTACCCGCAGCCCAGGAGGGTTTATTCCCCCAGAATTGTTCTTGACTCTCGATAAACTTTCTGAAGAATATGGCAACCATACCCTAAGAGTTACCACCCGTCAGGGTTTTCAGATTCACGGCATCTTAAAGAAAAATCTCAAGACGGTGATTCAAAATATCCTCAACAGCATGGGTTCTACCCTTAGTGCTTGTGGAGATGTTAACCGTAACATCATGTCTCCTCCCGCACCTTTTAAGAATAAACCCGAATATCAGTATGCTTTTGAGTATGCGAACAACATTGCCGATCTGCTTAACCCTCAAAGTGGTGCTTATTATGAAATTTGGCTAGATGGCGAAAAAGCCATTAGTGCCGAAGAAGCCCCAGAAGTAAAAGCAGCCAGACAAAGCAAAGGTCGGGGAATGATCGTAGAAGGTAGCCCCGAACCGATTTACGGTCAGCAATTTATGCCCCGTAAGTTTAAGATTTGCGTTACCGTACCTGGAGATAACTCTGTAGATATCTATACCCACGATATTAGTTTGGTGGTAATGACCAATAAAAAAGGCGAGTTACAGGGTTTTAACGTTCTAGCTGGGGGTGGTTTGGGTCGCACTCACAACAAGGAAGAAACCTTTGCCCGTATTTCCGACGAGATTGGTTATGTAGACAAAGAAGATGTCTACGATTTAGTGAAAGCCATTGTTGCCACTCAAAGAGACTATGGCGATCGCTTTAACCGTCGTCACGCCAGAATGAAATACTTGATTCACGACTGGGGTGTAGATAAATTCAAAGCCAAAGTAGAAGAATATTTTGGTAAAGAACTCCAAGCCTATAAAAGATTGCCCAAATGGGAATATCAAGACTTTTTGGGCTGGTACGAACAAGGAGATGGTAACTGGTTCTTTGGTATTGGGGTAGAAAATGGCAGGGTTAAAGATGAAGGTGCTTTCCAACTCAAGACAGCCCTGAGAGAAATCGTCCAACAGCTTAATATATCTATGCGTCTGTCGGGCAACCACAACATAATTTTGTGCGATATTGCCCCAGAACACAAAGAAACTATCGAGAATATTCTCAAAAATAGAGGTATAGAAACCGATCCCAACGCTATAGAACCTCTAACTCGCTATTCGATGGCTTGCCCCGCTCTACCCACTTGTGGCTTGGCTATTACTGAATCGGAACGAGCATTACCTGGAATAACCGATCGCATTCGGTCATTATTGAATAAACTAGGAATGGTAGACGAACATTTCACGATTCGGATGACTGGATGCCCTAACGGTTGCGCTCGTCCCTACATGGCAGAGCTTGGATTTGTTGGTAGTGCGCCTGGAAAATACCAAATCTGGCTGGGAGGTACGCCCAATCAAACTCAACTAGCCCAACCATACGAGCAAAAAATGCCCGTAGAAGAGCTTGAAACCTTCTTTGAACCTATTTTTGTATTTTTTATGTACAATCGCAAAGCAAAAGAAAGTTTTGGTTCTTTCTGTAGTCGTGTCGGATTCGCTGCCATTCGCAATTTTGCTGCAAATTACACTATAGGAAGTTACATGGATACAGATACTACTCCCAAACGCAAATTCCGCAAAAATCAACGTCGCGTGAGCGTCCCCGATGAGATTTTTCCTCAACTCAAAGAAATTGCTCAAAAAGAAGGCAGACCGATGAATCAAATTATTGCCGATGCCTTAAGTGACTATTTCACCAAAAGTAAAGAAGCTTAAATAACTCGATCTTTAATCAATTAGATTTAAATACTCATCTCAAAGGCGATCGCTTTATCTTTAAGGCGATCGCTTTAATTTTGATCTAAAAAGCTAGAGCGAAGTCTTTTATGTTTCCCAAATTTCCAATTGTCTCTGTGCAGCTACAAAGCAATTAATCCACTTTGGGGGATAGAGGAAGCGATCGTAAGCTAGAGACATCTGCCTGACGGCTTCTCGATAGGGAATATTACCGATCCCAGTACCCAAACCAGGACAAACAACACTCTCAATTTGCCGTGAAGAATGTTTATTATGCTGACGGATAGCTAGTAACATCGCCCACATGGCTATGTAGGGC
>NZ_JBZNBU010000075.1:0-42620 GCF_058530065.1 Waterburya sp.
GATCGGTAAACTCTCTAATGAGAATTACCCCTAAAGGAATAGCTAACAACCACAGGAAATTAGTCTTGCCTAAATTTTGCCAAACCGTGACAATTCGAGCAAACTGAAACCCAATCCAAGAGAAAAGATCTTTCCAGTTTTGCCATGGGGATTGGTTGCGATTTTCAAAAGCAATCCAAGAAGCAGGAGTGGTATCGAAAGTTTGCCACTTGCCATCTAGATATACTTGAGTCCAAGCATGAGCGTTACGCGATCGCACTATATATTGCTTTTCTAATTTGCTGAATTCCCTCACTGAATATCCCACCAGATAGCGAGTGGGAATACCTACCCGACGTAACAATAAAGCGGTAGCCGTAGCAAAATATTCTCAATGTCCAGAGCGATGATTTAATAAAAAAGCTCCCAGAGGAGTTTTATTTGTACCCTGTCGGGCAAGATCGAGGGATTATTCAAATTCTGTATTAAAAAACTGATGGACTTTCCCTAGGGTAGCTTTAGGAGTTTGGGGATCGAGATTTAATTGGGCAATAATGCGATCGATCGCTGGTTGTTCCCCAGCTACTACTTTTAAATCTGCCTCGGTGGGAGAACTATCTAATGATAAATCTGGATCGTAGGTAATCTGATAAAACAAAAAACTGGCATCGCTGGCTATTTGCACCGTACCGTATTGATTGCGTTCGATTTTTTCCAGTTCGGGTAATTTAGTGGCAGAAACACTACCATAAGGAAGTTTTAATAAAGTACTACCTTCTGCTAAATGTTCTGAAACGGTAATATTTTTCTGCTGTGGGGAAGCTTGACCCCAAACCCAGGTACTTTCGTCTTTGCCAGCTTGAGGGGAAACAAATTCGGGTTTTGCCGCAATCCAAAAACCAGAGGCATATTTATTGTAAACTGCCGTTCTTAATAGCTGGGGTACTATTTGTTGCGGAGCAGGTTTGACTCGCAAAATGATCTTATTAGACTGTTTTACCGAGCCAATATCTCCAATAGCCGTACTTACTTGAGTTGGATCGGAATGGGGACGATAAAAACCATAGAAAAATTTAGCTGTATTTCTTTCTAAAGATAATTGTAATTGGTGTAATCCGATATGTCCGACTGTCCCCAAAGCTGTCGCTCCAAATAATAAAACGAAGAAAACCCAAGCAGAAAATCTCTTCGATCGCAGGGGAATTAAAGCCGCACTAATTAAAATAACAATACCAATATAAAACAGAAAGTTTCTACTATTAGCAGCACTAGCAGCCAAAATACAAATGCCAAAATAAGGATAGGTTAGATTTAAGAGAAATAACTCTTGACGATCTGGTTTATCTTTAAAAAATAGTAGAGCCTGAAGATCTACTCGATCCTCCAAAGCATAAGCTTGAGCGATTAATAAAGGAGCGCAGATTACAGGCAGCCATTGAAAAAAACTAAAAATCAAACCCAAAGAGCGATCGCTAAATAAGAGGTAAATTAAGACCCCTACCAAGATTACCGTGCAAATATGAGAAGACTTGCGAAAGTCTGCTGTAGTTAAATTCCACCGCCAATCAATATAGCGGGAAAGTTCGTAGGCGATCGCCAGGGGAATAGCAACAATCCAAAACCCTGTTTGCCAACCCCAAAAAACTATTGTTGCGCCCAAAAGAAATGGCAGGAGATTCATAGAATCTAGTAAAAAAAGACGATATTAATTGCACTCGTCAACTTTAACTTTTTCCCCTTCGAGTGGGTAGGACAACTCGAAGAAATTATGAATTGAATTCAAGTTCGAGTTATACTAGGAAACTGTGTGTTTATTTTAAATACTTATAAATTTTATGGCCAAGAAAGGAATGATCGAGCGTGAAAAGAAACGCGCTCGCTTAGTAGAGAAATATGCGTCAAAAAGAGCAGCCTTAAAAGAAGAATTGCGTACTGCTACTTCTGCTGCTAAAAAGCTAGAAATTAGTCGCCAAATTCAAAGATTACCTAGAGATAGCTCTGCTACTCGCAAGCGCAACCGTTGCATGGTAACTGGTAGACCTAGAGGTTACTATCGCGATTTTGGTCTATCTCGTAACGTACTGCGCGAGTGGGCGCACGAGGGTTTGCTTCCTGGAGTGGTCAAGTCTAGTTGGTAAATTATCTTCTTCTTAGAGTTCGACAGATCTCGGTTAAGGATTAGAACAATAAGCTTCACTCAATCGAAGGTGAAATAGTGAAGCTATTGACTTTTCGCTCGCAGCAATTATTGGGGCAAAATTGATTCTATATCCCAATTACTAACAATTTTGCTTAATTTTTGGGTATCGTTTAGATCTTCAATATAGGGCAGCGTACCTAAAATCGGCACTTGAGTTAAAGATTCAATTAAGTCCACTGGAGTTAGATCTCCAATACTCGCCAACCCTTCAGAGTGAGTGCAATTAAGAATAATTCCTTGAAGATTTATTTTCAGGCTGCGTGCTAAAGCTACATTCGCTACCACATTAGCGATCGCTCCTAACTTTACAGGGACTACTAACACCGTTGGCATTCGCCAATCAGCAGCAATATTACCGACAATTAGTTCATTGGTAACGGGAGAACCCAAACCTCCCAGAGTTTCTAACAGTACCAGATCGGATTTTTGTTGAACGGTAGAAAACTCTTGCCAAATTTTAGCCAATTCGATGATTTTCCCCTCTTTTTCCGCCGCCACGGGGGGAGCAACTGGAGTTTCCAAGCGTAGGGGTACAGAAACTTCTATAGATGGATTTTCCGTAAATAAACGGTTGTATAATTCCCAATCTCCTGTTCCAGTTTGAATCAGCTTGAATATACTTAAAAGAGGATGGGTGTTGGTAGTGTTTTGAGAGCGATAGTTTTGCCAATAGGCAGCCAAAGCGATCGTGACAAAAGTTTTACCAACATCCGTATCTGTTCCTGCAATCAATAATGCTGTCATGTTTTTTAAGATAGCTTTGGTATTTTTTTATACTTTACTTTATCGTTATACCAAGATGGTAAAGGGTCTAGATCTCCCAGAATATACCCTAGCCAGATGTACCGATGCTAAAAAGCATCAAAAAAAATATAATGTACCCAGAACGATTTAGTATATGAATATACATAAAATATCCAGAAATTCTAATTAAGCTGAATTTTATTGTGTTTTTTGCCTTGAACTTTCTAGACTAAGTGTAATTCGTGAGATGGTATTTTCTTCTGAAGCATACCTACAAATCGCGATGTCCCTGGTTGATGATAAGATTGCCCTGAATATAAGTTAAATATATTTACCGTGAGCCACAGTACTACCTTATTGCCTCAGTCGATAGAGCAGACTGCTTTTTTCTCAGACTCCAATCGTCTCCGACTATTTTCTGGTTCGGCTAACATCCCTCTTGCCAAAGAGGTGGCGCGCTATCTAGGAATGGATCTAGGGCCAATGATTCGCAAGCGTTTTGCCGATGGGGAAATTTACATTCAAATCCAAGAATCAATTCGCGGAGCAGATGTTTATTTACTTCAACCCTGTTGCAATCCCGTTAACGATAATTTGATGGAATTGATGATCGTGATTGATGCTTGTCGTCGGGCATCAGCACGTCAAATCACTCCTGTAATTCCTTATTATGGTTATGCCAGAGCAGATCGTAAAACTGCTGGACGAGAATCCATTACAGCCAAACTAGTAGCCAATTTGTTAACCGAAGCTGGTGCGAGTCGAGTTTTAGCGATGGACTTGCATTCGGCACAAATTCAAGGCTATTTTGATATTCCCACCGACCATGTATATGGCTCTCCCGCCATTTTAGATTATCTAGCAGCGAAAAAGTTTGATGATTTGGTAGTAGTATCCCCCGACGTTGGTGGTGTAGCCAGAGCGAGAGCCTTCGCCAAGAAATTAAACGATGCACCTCTCGCAATTATTGATAAACGCCGTCAAGCCCACAATGTTGCTGAAGTGATGAATGTCATTGGTGATGTAAAAGGTAAAACTGCGGTTTTAGTGGACGATATGATCGATACTGCGGGTACTTTAGTTGCTGGAGGTAAATTATTACAACAAGAAGGAGCAAAGGAAATTTATGCTTGTGCCACTCATGCTGTTTTTTCTAATCCTGCGGCAGAGAGACTATCTAGCGGTATTTTTAAAGAAGTTATTGTGACTAACACAATCCCTATTCCTGAAGACAAACAATTCGAGCAATTAACAGTACTGTCGGTAGCGGGATTGTTAGGGGAAGCGATTTGGCGCATCCATGAAGCTAGTTCTGTTAGCAGTATGTTTCGCTAATCGAAAGCTCTAATAGTTTTAAAAGAGTTTTTAGTAGTTAGTAGTTAGTTTTTAGTTCAATTAATTGGTAGATTTGAACCACTAATTAATTAAGACTCTTAAATCGAAGGTTATGAGAGGGGACTTAGACCCAAAAACTAATAACTAATAACTAATAACTAATAACTAATAACTAATAACTAACCGAAGGTTAAACACAGTTTCAGTATTATCCTCATGAATTCTATTCGTGGGGATAATATTTAGGTGTATAAATTTGTTCGAGTAAATGCAAGAACTAGATCTTAATGTTATTTGGGTTGTAGGTTGTGCGGGATTGGTACTGCTAATGCAACCTGGTTTTATGTGTCTGGAATCTGGTTTGACCAGATCGAAAAATAGTATCAATGTAGCAATTAAAAATCTAGTAGATTTAGGAATATCTGCCTGTTTCTTTTGGAGCTTTGGCTATGCTATTACCTTTGGAGCTTCCTATTTGGGATTAATCGGTTCTTCGGGCTTTTTTGTCAGCCTGGAGTCAGATCCGAGTTTAGCAGCCTTCTTTTTATTCCAGATGATGTTTTGTGGCACTTCTACTACTATTGTCTCTGGAGCATTAGCAGAAAGATTGAAGTTTAAAGGCTATTTGGCGATCGCAGCTATTATTTCAGGTTTGATTTATCCCCTATTCGCTCATTGGGTATGGAATGGGGCTACTACAGGGCAATGGCATGGCTGGCTGGGAAAACTGGGTTTTGTGGATTATGCAGGATCGACCGTAGTTCACAGTGTCGCAGGCTGGGTATCTTTAGCTGCTTTACTGGTAGTTGGTTCGCGCACGGGGAAGTTTGTCGGTAAAAGCGATCGAGGTTGGCAATCGAAAAAAATTCATGGCTCTAATTTACCTTTTTCGGTATTGGGAGTAATGCTGCTGTGGGTGGGTTGGTTTGGCTTTAATGGTGGTAGTACCTTTGCCCTAACTAACGAAATTCCCGAAATTATCGTGCATACCGTATTATCTGGGCCTGCGGGCATGATGGGGGCTGGCATAGTCGGTTGGAAAAGACGAGGGGCAGTAGAAGCAGAAACTTTAATTAATGGCTCGATCGCGGGTTTGGTTTCGATTACTGCTTCCTGTAATTCTGTAGCTACACCTTATGCCTTGTTAATTGGGGCTGTAGGGGGAATTACCATGCTTTTGCTGACTGACTGCATCGAAAACTGGGGTATTGATGATGGGGTTGATGCCGTAGCGTTACATGGTTTTGCAGGTGCTTGGGGAACTCTGGCAGTCGGTTTATTTGGAGATTTGGATACTTTGGCTACTGGCTTGAGTCGTCACAATCAAGTTTTAGTGCAGCTTTTAGGTATCGGTATTTGTTTTGCTTGGAGTTTTGGCGTTACCTATTTGATTTTGAGTAATTTAAACCGCATCTTTCCCTTACGAGTAAGCTTAGAAGAAGAGGAGATGGGCTTGAATGTTGCCGAACACAACGCCAAAACGGAAGTCTACGAACTATTTAGAGTAATGGATCTTCAAGCAGAAACCAAGGATTATAGTTTGCGAGTACCAGAAGAACCTTTTACAGAAGTTGGCAAGATTGCTTATCGTTACAATCAGGTAATGGCATCGGTAGAAGATTATTCGCGACAGTTACAAGAACTTAACGCCAGCTTAGAGCAAACCGTTGCCGAACGCACTGCAGAATTGGTTACTGCCAATGGGGAACTTAAACGTCTCGATCGCCTTAAGGATGAGTTTTTGGCGAATACTTCCCACGAATTGCGGACTCCTCTCAATAGTATTATCGGTATTAGCGAATCTTTGATCGATGGGGCTACGGGTAAGCTTCCAGAGCTAACTTCAGCAAATTTAGCCATAATTGCTAATAGTGGTCGTCGTTTGTTTAATTTAGTCAGTGATATTTTGGATTTTTCTCAAATACTCAACAATAATTTAACTCTCAGCCTTAAATCTGTAGGTTTGAGGGAAATAGTCGAAATTGTATTGGTTCTTTGTCGTCCTTTAGTAGTTAATAAAGATCTACAGTTAGTTAATGCGATCGCTGGTGATACTCCTAATATTCGCGCCGATGAAGATCGCTTGCAACAAATACTTTATAACTTGGTAGGTAATGGGATTAAATTTACCGACCGAGGCAAAGTTGAAGTAACAGCCAACCCCACAAGCGATCGCGATAAGTTGATAATTACCGTAGCTGACACGGGGATTGGTATTCCTCAAGAGAAACACGAAAGTATTTTTGAATCTTTTGAACAAGGAGAAGGATATACTGGGCGCGAGTATGGTGGGGTGGGGTTGGGTTTGTCGGTTACCAAAAAATTAATCGAATCTCATGGAGGAAACATTTGGGTGGATTCTGAAGTGGGGCAAGGTTCTCAGTTTAGTTTTACCATACCTATCTCCCAGGATGATGAAGAAACCGCGAGTATAGTTGCAGATGTCTGCACTTTTCAAGAGAACGTTGAGCATATATCTTTAGTTCAAGCACCGCAAATTCCCCTCGATTTACCCGTTGAAACTACAGGCGAGGCAACTAGGGTGCTGATTGTAGATGACGATCCTGCCAATTTGCAAGTATTAATTAATAATTTAT
This sequence comes from Waterburya sp., assembly GCF_058530065.1. NCBI lineage: Bacteria > Bacillati > Cyanobacteriota > Cyanophyceae > Pleurocapsales > Pleurocapsaceae > Waterburya > Waterburya sp. The sequence goes on from NZ_JBZNBU010000075.1 coordinate 6,856, forward strand.
CTTTGGCTAAAACTAATTACGATATTTTTCAAGCATCAAATGGCATAGAAGCCTTGCAAATATTAGAAGAGGGACTAGACCCCGATATTATTTTGTTAGATGTAATGATGCCGAGAATGACGGGGTATGAAGTAGCTGCCAAACTCAGAGAAAACTATCCACCAGATCGCCTGCCAATTTTGCTATTAACTGCCAAAACTCAAGTAAGAGATATTGTTACGGGATTGAGTGTAGGAGCAAATGACTATCTCAACAAACCCATCTCTCGCGACGAACTAATCGCTAGGATGAAAACCCATACCAATTTGCGCCAACTCCGCCAAGAAAATTTGCGTCAAACGGAAGAATTACAACGAGCCAAAGATCAATTAGTCGAATACAACCAAAATCTCGAAGCAATAGTTAAAGAACGTACTGCCGAACTTTCCCAAACGTTAGAAATACTTAAAGCGACTCAATCAGAATTAGAGATTGAAAATGCTTTACTACGAAGCGACGAACAATCTTTAAACTTTGACTATCAAGTCGGGGGTAGCTTGCCGATGGATGCCCCTACTTATGTAGTCAGAAAAGCAGATCGTCAATTATACCAAGCTTTGAAATCGAGTCAATTTTGCTATATTCTCAATTCCCGTCAGATGGGTAAATCTAGTTTGCGAGTGCAGATTATGAAACGCTTGCAAGCAGAAAACTTTATTTGTGTGGCGATCGACTTATCAGAAATTGGCAACCAACAAGTTACCAGCGAACAATGGTATGCGGGCTTTCTTTATGGCTTAATTAGTGGTTTATCAGAAATAGATTTATTGGAACTCCGTAGTTGGTGGAAAGAGCATAATTTTCTTTCTCCAGTGCAGCGTTTGAGTAAGTTTATTGAAGAAGTTTTGTTAGTAAAAATAAATCGCCAGATTATTGTGTTTATTGACGAACTAGATAGTATTTTAAATCTTAGTTTCGATGCGGATGATTTTTTGATTTTATTGCGTACTTTATTTAATAAAAGAGCCGATCGCGATATTTTCCAAAAAATTACCTTTGTCATGTTGGGAGTTGCTACTCCCGCCCAATTAATTCAAGACAAAAATCGCACTCCGTTTAATATCGGTCAAGCAATTTCCTTACAAGGTTTCAAACTTCACGAAGCTCAACCATTACTAAGAGGATTGGCAGATCGAGTAAATAGCCCTCAGATTGTTTTGAAAGAAGTACTTTATTGGACAGACGGACAACCATTTTTAAGTCAAAAAGTGTGTCAGCTAATTCGTAATTCTGCTGAAATAATTCCCATGAATCAAGAAGCTGAATGGATTGCTAAATTGGTTAAAGATAATATTATTCACAACTGGGAAGCTCAAGACGAACCAGAACATCTCAGAACCATTCGCGATCGCCTGATGAGTCTTCAAGAAAATACTGTTTCCGTACTTTTGGCATACCAAAAAATATTAGAGAGAGACAATATAATTGCTAATAATAGTTTGGAGCATACGGAATTAATTCTATCTGGTTTAGTAGTAAAAGAAGACGAAATATTACGAGTTAGCAATCGTATTTATCAAGCTATTTTCAACAGTCATTGGCTGATTAAAACTTTGGTTCTATTGCAACAATAATAACAATGATGGAACTTAGCAAAAAAGCGATTAAAACTTTCCTATTTATAATATTGATTTTGATCGCAATCTTGTCTATTGGTATTTTGTCTTGGTGGAATTATCCTTTAGAATTACTCTGCAATTTTCGGGTTTACTATTTCCTAATTTCTTTAATACTTGCGATCGCCTGTGTAATTTGCCAAATATATGGGTTGAAGTTGCGACGATTATTGTTTTTATCTCTAGCAATAACTATTTTTAATAGTGTTTGGATTATTCCCTGGTATCTACCTCATCCACAACAAAATTCTGAAAATTCAATTCGAGTTTTAACCTTTAATATCAATACCCAAAACGATCGCTGGGATGAGATTGCTAATTCCATTAAAAATCTTCAACCCGACATTGCTACTATTATTGAAAGTAGTATCGAAGCCAAACAACAATTAGCCCCAAGATTGACTAACAAACTATCCTATGTTTATCGTACTTCTGGCGGTGGATTGACAATTTTTAGTCGTTTTCCTTTAATTTCTCCTCAAAGTAAAACCTTCAAAAATGGCACGATTTTAGTTACATCTCTGCAAATAGAACAACAAACAATTAAGCTAATTGCTGCCCATCCTACAGTCCCTATTAAGCCAAATTTATTCCACCACCGCAACACTTTTTTAGCAGAAATCGCTACTTATATTCAACAACAACCAGAACCTCTAATTTTCTTGGGAGATATGAATCTTACTCCTTGGTCACCCTACTACAATAGACTAATTAATACCACCAATCTCCGTAACACTAGACTAGGATTTGGTATCGAACCTTCTTGGTTAGAAGATGCTACCTACATTCGCTATCCCGACTGGTTTGTTACGATGATAAAAATTCCCATCGACCATATTTTTGTCAGGGGAAATATTAAAGTTATTGATTGTCAAACAGCCAAAGCAGCAAACTCAGATCATCGGATGTTGTGGAGTGATTTAATTTTATAAAAGTAGAGTTTGAAAAATGCGATCGCTTTTATTTCATAGCTTGTCAGCAAACTCTCAAAATGCTGATTGACTGACAAAAGATGAATTAAAAAACTTGAAAGGATTGAGCAATAAAAGATTTAGAGATTTGACAAAGGTGAGGGGGAGTCAGCATTCTGAGATTAGACATCACTCATAATTCCAGAATACTGTGAAAAAGCGGTGCGACCCCAGCGAGGTTTCCTCGCTATGGGAACGCGCACCAAGACAAACTCCCGTCTTTACAATGCTCTGAATCAATGGATGAGTCAACCATTAGACTGGTCACATCTGTGCCATCTAAAAACTTGTATTTGGATGATAATTAACTTTAATCAGATAAAGTTTGCAAAAATTTGCTCAAAATTCCAAGTTAGGCAATAATTCTAAAACCCCCATGCCAATATCGGCTCCATTAATTGATTTAACTTCAAACAAACCAAGCATATCTTTCAGTTGAGGATTGCCACGATTGTTACCCGTCGATCCCATAGCAACAATTAATAGACAATTTCCTTGAGATAATTCGCAATTTTGATGCCAATCTTCTATTATTTCTAGATGTTCTGGATTTTCTTGAGAATATTCAGCAAAGATATGTAATTCTTCATCCCCCGTTTGTAACATCCCTAAATTAAAACATTCCCCAGTAATTTGATTTTCTCCTGGATTAAAGCAGATAGACTTTAAGCCTCCCGCATCTTGAATCCGTTCGATCAGGCGTTTGGCTTTAGGTCGAGTAGTTTGAATAAAAATCGTAGGTAATTCTGGTTCTGGAGGAAGATTGTTTAAAGACTGGTGATATGTTTTTCCTTGTTTTTGGACTAGTTCGATTGTTTCTAGGGGTAGAGTAGTTAAAATAATCAAAGAACCATCAGGAACAAAATCTTCTCGAATTGGAATATCTATTTCTCCATCCAGAAAATCGGGGTAGTTACTCATTCCCATATCTAACAGTTCTTCTGTAAGTTGGGGTAAAGTAGAAACCTTGGTTGAGATAGTTTGCTTTTTGCTGTCTGTTAGAGAAAGATGAATGCGATAAGATTGAGTGATTGCCTCAATTGGTTCTTCTGCTAAAGTTGCTTGATGGCGATGGCAAAAGCGCGAGAGACTGTCTAATACGGCGTAAATAATTTTTGCTTCCTCCTCATCCAGAAAAGGGCGCATTCCTTCAAAAGGATGTAAGCTACCAAAAAAAGATTCGACTTGTCGATTTTTTACCGATTGAGATTCCGCAGGATCTACTTCATAATTGAGAAACCAACAATCTTGGGCGAGAAATGCTTGCTCCAATTCTTCAGGAGATTGATTAGTACCCAAAGCAGCAGAGCGAAATTGTTTGAGAGAATCTAGAGAGCGATAAAGCAATACTCCATATTCTGCGGACATCATGCCCATGATGCAAAGATAAACTTCATCTACAGGACAATTTTTTAATTCCACTCGCAAAATATCGCTATCTGCTAATGATTCCCAAGGCGCAATATCCCAAATTTTTTGAGCAACTTTTTCTAAAGCTTGTTGATATACTGCTGGTAAAGCGGAGGTGAGATCGTCCTCTGTCTCAGCAAAACTTTCAAATAAGCGATCAATTAAGGGCAATTGAGGAGAATATTCAATATTAATCTCTAATCCCTGCAAAACACCCCGCAAAAAGAATTGAATTTCGCGATCGCGCACCACTATTTTTTGCGGACGGTGGGGTTGTCCTGGGTGGTGGGGAGACTCAATGGCTCTTAGTAAAGTTCTGACTATGGCTTCGATACCCATATTAGCAGGAACTACATCCATGGCTCGAACTGCACCTTCCGAACCATCTACCCAAATTACGCATTCTCCATCGGTATCTAAACCCAAATCTAAATGGGATGCCATATTTCCCAAGGGACGGCGATCGCCTTCCCAGACAACACTAGGTAGTTGGGGAATTTTGAGCAGTCTACTTTTAGTTGTTTTGGGGAGAGCCGTCATATATGTTTAAACTTTACTAATTAATAATACTTACTTTTTTCGCACTAGAGGCTTGCAATAGTAAACCATATTCAATACCTTCTACAACTGCTTGATAGGAAGCATCTAGTATATTGACAGATACGCCTATAGTTGTCCATCTTTCTTTGCCGTTGCTGGACTCTACTAAAACCCTGGTTTTAGCTGCCGTTCCTGCACCACCGTCTAAAATACGAACCTTATAGTCTGTCAAATGGAAATTAGCAATTTCAGGATAAAACTTCACTAAAGCTTTGCGCAAAGCACTATCCAATGCAGCTACTGGGCCATTACCCTCTGCTACTTCTAATAGTTGTTTGCCATCTACTTCTACTTTAATGGTAGCGAGAGCGGAACTTGCGGAATTATCTGTTGCTTGCTGAATATTGCAATGTACTTGAAAGCCTTGCAGTTGAAATAGTTGTTTGTGGGGTTTGAGTATCGATCGCATTAATAGTTCAAAACTCGCTTCTGCTGCTTCAAATTGATATCCTGCGTTTTCTAAAGATTTTAGGCGATCGAGAATTTGACGGCAGGTAACATCTTGTTTGCTCAAATTAATCTTAAATTTGGCAGCATAGTGCAAAACATTACTCAAACCCGACTGATCGGAAATAACAATTCTTCTTTCATTGCCAACTAGTTCTGGTTGAATGTGTTCGTAGGTGAGGGGATTTTTGGCTACCGCCGAAACGTGAACTCCCGCCTTATGGGCGAAAGCAGATCGCCCGACAAACGGCGCATTGTCTTCTGGGGCGAGGTTGACTATTTCGCTAATTAAACGACTGCTAGAACTTAATTCTGATAATTCTTGCTGTCCTAAACAGTCGTAGCCTAATTTGAGTTGCAGGTTAGGAATGGCAGTACAAAGATCGGCATTACCGCATCGCTCTCCATAACCGTTGACCGTACCCTGTACCATAGTCGCTCCAGACATCACGGCAGCGATCGCATTAGCTACCGCAACACCTCCATCGTTATGGGTATGGATGCCAATTTTAGTTTCTGTTTCGGGGATGGCATCGACCATTTCTGAAATAATTTGGCTTATCTCGTGGGGTAGAGTACCGCCGTTGGTATCGCATAAAACCAACCATTCCGCCCCAGACGCTAAAGCAGTTTTCAAGGTTTTTAGAGCGTAATCGGAATTGTGTTTGTAGCCGTCGAACCAATGTTCGGCATCATAGATAACCTTACGTCCCTGACTTTTTAAATAGCCAATCGTATCGCGGATCATGGCTAAGTTTTCTTCTAGGCTAGTTTTGAGGGTTTCTGTGACATGAAGATCCCAAGACTTGCCAAAAATAGTTATCCAACGAGTACCCGCCGCTAAAATCGCCTTAAGCATCTTATCTTCTGCGGCAGCACTATTAGGACGGCGGGTGGAACAAAAGGCAACTAGTTCGGAATTCTGTAAAGGTTCTTCTTGTAGCTGCCAAAAGAATTGTACGTCTTTAGGGTTTGCTCCTGGCCATCCTCCTTCAATAAAAGGGACTCCCATCTTATCTAGTTGGCGAGCAATCTTAACTTTATCGTCTAAAGATAGGGATATTCCTTCCCCTTGAGAGCCATCTCTGAGAGTAGTATCGTAAATCCAAATTTTTGATTTTTGATTCATGATTTCGATCTTATTTATTTTTCATCATTTATCGACAATGGCGATCGAGACTAAAAATTGGCAAATTTTTGATTAATCTTTAATAAAAGTCGGTATTTCGCAATCTTCAACATTAAGAAATGTTAAATTATTTAGAGATAATTAATAGATAAATATTTTCTCCCAACAGTACAAAATAATTATGCCTACCATCAGCGTACAAGGACAAAAAATTACCTGCGAGACTGGTGCGAATTTACGCAAAACTTTATTGAAGCACAAAATAACCGTTCATAACGGTAACTCAACAATTATCAACTGTCGGGGAATTGGTAGCTGTGGCACTTGTGCGGTAGAAATTATTGGTCAAGTCTCACCACCTAATTGGAAAGATAAAACCAGACGCTCTCTTCCCCCTCATTCTCTAGACCAAAATCGCCGTTTGGCTTGTCAAACTAAAGTCCTCGGGGATATTGAAGTGATTAAATATGATGGCTTTTGGGGACAAGGATCTCAAAGGATAACTAATAACTAATAACTAATAACTAATAACTAACTACTAATAACTTTAAAAAATGAACGTTTTTAAGATTTCCCCCATCATTCGCATTACTCTGTTGTGTCTTTATATAGGTTTAACAGTTCCGTTACCTTTTTTAGCAGACTTCACCGATGCACCCGTGCCATCTTGGACGTTGTGGGTTGGCATTGCCCTTGGTGCGATCGCAGTTTACGGTGCTTTAAGTGAAAAGGTAATTTTGGATGACGAGCGAATACGAGTTGCCTATCCCGCTTGGATACCAGGTTTTTTCCGCCAAGGTTGGTCTTTATCTTGGCAAGAGATCGACAATTTGAAAATGCGTACCACTGGTCAAGGTGGTTTGGTTTATTATTTTACTTCTCCTACGGCAGACAAGGCTTATTTATTACCCATGCGTATCGCTGGCTTTAATCGAATGGTCAACATCGTTACGGAGAAAACTGGTATCGATACCACCGACGTTCGTCCCCTTTCTCAACCCTGGATGTATGGCATTTTATTTATTTGTACGATGGTTTTATGGTTATTAGATGGTTGGACTATTTGGACTGCAACTCAAATGTTGTAAATTTGAGATTGTGAAAACTACCAAATAATTTTTTGTCCTATATGTAGCAAGAGTAAAAATAATACTGCGTAGTTGAAATAATTTAACTTTTTTAAATTGTGTTTTAGTTCGGCAAAAGTTAGAGCTAAAAATATTAGTAAATTGAATGCAAATAAACCTACAGCATAAACCCAATAAGTACCTAAATTGTAAAAGTCAATATTAGTACCTTGAGTCATTAATAATCCGTGAATCAATCCCAAGCAAATAGTTATTAGCAAGCTAAAATAGGAAAACTTTAAAGATATTCGAGCTTGAGGAATAGTATCTTTAAAGGTGCTGGTAGCGGTTGGATATACTACTGCGATCGCTCCTAACAAAGAAAAGATACCTACTGTATTGGCTATTAGATTAGGCTGAATCATAATTTTACTGTTGATAACTTTTTATTAAAAAAATATTGTAAACTGAAGATTTTTTGTTGAAGTCTCCAGTTTTATTTTGAGTTTGAATTCTAAGTTTTCAATATCCAACATTATTTTAGTTGTCGGTAAGATACTGCATAAAATCAGCACCAAATTTAGAGTCAATACTCAAACAAAAAACAGCATACAAGACTGCGGCAGTAATTAAAGCCTGAAAATATTTCATGATTATTAAATTTTCAACATTAATGGTCAATTTAAACTTAATTACGATCGGCATTGATGGAATATGCACTTTCACAATCTCATCTGAGTTATCTACATATATATATTGCGACTAACAACTTACTACAATTAGTAGCAATTATTTTACGGAGTTAAGTTAAATGAATAATGAGAATTAATTTCATTAAGTAAAAAGCATCTAAAAATTTTAGATGCTAGGAATAATATTATGAAAGTTCTCTAAAAATAATTACTATTACTAAAAGTATTTAAAACATTAAAACTCTTTACTAAAAATCTATAATATTGGTTTTAAATAAAGTTAAACAAGAGCAACAAAAATTTTAAACTCATGCGACTTGAGGTTCTAACATATTGCCTAACTGCTCGATTCCTTTATGAAGGTGTCTGGTAACAGTCATTGGACTAATACCAATATGTCTTGCTGCTTCTTTGCGAGGTAAATCCCACAGAAAAACGCATTCAATTGCTGCTTTAGTTTTATCTTCCAACTGACTCATTGCTCTTTGTAATTGCAATTTATCATCTTCTAATTTACGTTGTTTTTGATATTGAGGATCGGCAATAGTATCGCCAAAAGTAATTGATGAGTCTAGAGAGTTATTGACTACTGCATCTAAGCTAATAGGTAAACGATTTTGTAGAGCTAGCTGACACTCACTCCATTCTGCTAAAGGAACTCCCAAACTATCTGCTAATTCAATATCTTTAGGCAAGCGTCCTAATTGCTCGATTAAGTTTTTACGTAGTTTTTTTCCTCTGGTGTAAAGTTCTTGCCAACGACGAGGAATTCGCATCATACTACCCTTATCTCGGAGGTAATGTAGCATTTCACCACGAATATAAGGAATAGCAAAAGAACTAAACGCCGAACCTTGCTGTGGATTAAAACGTTCGATCGCTCTAATTAATCCGAGGTAACCAATTTGTTCTAAATCTTCATAAGGTTCGGCACATTTACGAGAAATTTGATGAGCTACTTTTCTAACTAAACCTATATTTAACTCAACTAATTTATTGCGTAATTTTAAAGAGGGGTTGCGATGATATTGTTGGAGAAATTCCATACAACGATAACTAAGGGTTGGAGTAGCCATAAAATAAACTTTATTCGTATCAACAATCTATTTATGCGAATCTAAATCTCATTTTCGGTTGCGAGCTAAATCTAGACCATAGTTGTTTTACGGAAAAAAACTGATTCTGGCTTTTTGTTCTACGAACAAATACGTATTTAAGATTTAATTTTTACTGAATATTTAAGGGAATAAACTATTTATTTAAAACACTCTAATCCTGATATTTTTATTTTTAAAATACGTAAATATTCCGAGATATTTTTATACTATATAATTAATTCTTTTAAATTATGTCTAAAAAAAAAGCTATAAAAAAAATGCAGAGATAGTAATTACTATCCCTGCATTTATAAACTAAATTAACTTGAAATAAACTTATAACTTACTAAGTTCTTCGTTTAAAATATTTACAGTCAAACGAATCTGTTCGACAGTATGATTGCAAGTGATAAAGAACCTCAAGCGTGCTTCATTTTGAGGTACAGAAGGATAAATCATAAAAGGAACATTTATGCCCCGTTTAAACAAATTTTGCGATAGTTGGATTGACTTTAAAGAATCCCCCACAATAATGGGAATTACAGGAGAATCTTGACTCATTCCCGTATTCAATCCCTTTTCCTTCGCTAAATCTAAAAATAGTCTGGCTCTGGCTTGAAGAGTAGTAGCTCGTTGGGGTTCTTGCTTCAAAACCTGAATTGAGGCGATCGCAGCAGCAGTATTTGGAGGAGACATTCCCACGCTAAAGACAAAACCAGGAGCAGTATATTTGAGATATTCAATTAAAGCCTTAGAACCTGCAATATAGCCTCCACAGCTGGCAAAAGACTTACTTAAAGTTCCCATCCACAAATCCACGTCTCTGGGATTTATAGCGCAATATTCGCTAATTCCGCGACCTGTTTTGCCAATAGTACCCATAGAATGGGCTTCATCCACCATTAATAAAGTTTTATATTTCTGCTTTAATTCGATAACTTTGGGTAAGTCGGCAATATCCCCATCGGTGCTATAGACTCCTTCCACTACAATCAAAACTCTTTGATAGCGGTGACGGCGATCGCGCAAAATTGCTTCTAAAGCTTGATTATCGTTGTGAGGAAAGGCTGCCAAACTAGCCCCTGAAAGAAAACAGCCCTGCATGATGCTGTTATGACTCAGGGAGTCATAAATTACTAGATCGTTTTTACTCAGTAAATGACCGATGGTAGTAACGTTAGTTGCATGACCGCCTACCATAACAATACTGTCATCCACCCCAATAAAATCGGCTATTTCTCGTTCCAATTCTTGGTGAATGGGTTTTTCTCCAGCAATCAAACGACTGGCGCAAGCAGAAGTACCGTAGAGTTTTGTCGCCTCATTAGCAGCTTGAGTAACAACAGGATCGCCACACATCCCAATATAATTGTAGGTGGCAAAATTAATCAATTCCTTACCATCGATTGTAGTGCGATCGTTAACTACAGTTTCTTGAGGAATAAAAAAGGGATTACCATTACCCAAGCTAGCAACTTGCTCTTGCTGGGCTTTTAACTTTTTATATTCGGGAAATTCTTCAAATTGATAATTTTCGGCAGAAATATCGAGAAGACTTCCTTGACCATCTAAATTAGAAAGATCCACAGATGTAGCAAATTCCAAATCTTGAGCCGAATTTATTCTATCTTGCAATAAATTACCCGTTCCCAAATACTGTGCTAAAGACTCAATATTTTGATAGTCCCAAAGCAAAGTAGGAGGTAGACGACAACCTAAATAATCTTCCAAATCTCCCGAAAGATTGATTGCCTCTGCCGATTCTAGACCGTACTCCTCAAAATTTTGTCCGACATCAATCTGATTTGGTTCGAGTTCCAAAACTTCTGCCAGCTTATCGATCAGCCACCCCTGAATTGCCTCGGCTTGAGAGACGTTGCTCGCTCCATTTAAGCCAGCATTTCGGCGGTTGGAAAGATTTTTGGTTTCTTTACCATTTAACGTTTCTTTGAATAGTGTCATTAATTCACTCCTACACCACTTAATTTAAAAATCTACAGGGAACAATAGGTTCGACCGTAGACAGGGGATATCTTTTGGGTCGCTTATATATTGGTCTAGCCGACACCTTCCAGACCACAATTTTCATATTTGATGGTTATTTTGTCACAAACCCCCGCCAAAATACCAGGGTATCTAGCAGGGGTCAAGACTTGCGCCTTCCTTTGCCCAAAAAACGATCTGGGCTTGCCCCGTTTGGCTTGGGGTAAACCCCTGTCAGCAGGGCAGGGTTGCTCGTCAAATTAGTTTGTTTAGTTTGTAATATTAATATAATGGCGACCCCACTTTTTGTTACAAAGATACAGAATCTATAAAATGATAGATCGAATCTATAACAAACTCGTGTAGATCGCCAGTTTTTTAGCAAAATATCTTGCCAATCTTAGCTAGCAACATATTCTCTAACGTAACTTCTGCGCCGTCTTAATTGAGATAAGGCTTGATGTTCTAGCTGACGAACTCTTTCCCGACTAATTCCCATTCTCTGACCGATTTTTGCCAAAGATAGTTCCTTGCCATCGTCCATACCAAAGCGCAAGCGAATCACTTCTTGTTGTTGGGGAGATAAATCCGCCATCAAACTAAGCAAGTCTTGACGCAATAGCTGTTGGGTGGCGTAGCGATCGGGAGAAATACCGTCATCTTCAAGCAATTCCGATAACTCGGTATCCTGATTATCTCCGACTCTGACATCCAAAGAAATAGGCTGACGGGCTATACTCAAGTATTCTCGAATTTGAGAAGTTTTGAGTCCCAATTCTTGAGCAATTTCTTCGGGTTTAGCACTACGTCCCAAGGTTTGAGATAATTCTCGCTGAGTTTTTTTAATTTTATTAAGCTTTTCGGTAATGTGAATGGGCAAGCGGATTGTACGAGCTTGCTGGGCGATTGCCCTGGTGATTGCTTGACGAATCCACCAATAGGCATAAGTTGAGAACTTGTAGCCTTTCATGGGGTCAAATTTTTCTACACCCCGCTCCAAGCCCAAGCTTCCTTCTTGAATTAAATCGAGAAACTCCATGTTACGTTTTTGGTATTTTTTAGCGATCGCTACTACCAAACGTAAATTTGCCTCGATCATTTTGCTTTTAGCTCGTTGTCCTTGTTGGATAATCCTGTTAAGTTCGATTTCACTCATTTGGACTTGTTCTGCCCACTCCTTCAGGCTGAGTTGGCAATCTTGTTGCTCTTCTAACTCTTCTTTCTTTTCTAACAGGATCATCATTTTCTGTACTTGTTTGCCATAGACAATTTCTTGTTCGTGGCTCAACAAGGGTACCCGTCCAATTTCATGCAGGTAGGTTCTGACCATATCTGCGGAATAGCTTACTTTGTTGTTAGTTTTGGCGATATTAGCTTTGGGCATCTTTACAGTTATGACTCCTATATGAACTGATTGAAAGTCAGCGATACTTCTTGTTTTTATGAACTGTCCGACTGTTGGTTTAGACTCTTTAAGTTTGATAAAGGTTCAATCATTCTTAATAAAATATTGAATTAATTAAAGGCGATCGCCCTATGGATCAGATTTCGGACAATCTCCTATCTTCTATGATGAACTCAGTAGATTTATGCAGGAACTATTTTTAGACCCAGATTTCCCTACTTTTGAGGTAGTAATTTAACCTCAGTCTGGATTTGCTATTAAAGCTAGCTGACTTATCTGAAGTTAAGCTAACTATCAACTGAGAAGAAAATGAGAAATACAGTCGTTTTAATTAATTTGTGTATCGTCTAAGTTGCTAGTTCGAGGGATTGGGGATTGGAGATTGGAGGGATTCTTCAAAGCATGAAGGATGAGAAAATTATTAATCCCTACTACCCACTACCTAGCCCCAACAAATCAATATTCAACACCACATCAATAACCAAGGCGATCGCCAGCCAGGATAAAAAACAGTAACGAGTTAAATTGAGAGCGAGATCGATCTTGGCTGTAGTTATAGGTTCTAAATTATCTCCTAGGAGGGGTTTTTCTTTGACTATTCCTTTATAGGTATTCTTCCCTCCCAACTGTACTCCCAAAATTGCTGCATAAACAGCTTCACTCCAACCAGAATTGGGGCTGGGATCTTTAACTCCATCGCGACGACAAATAGCTAATACTCGAACTGGTTTTTGAGAAAATAAACTCAAGGTGAGAACCGTCAAGCGACAGGGAAGCCAAGTTAAACGATCTTCTAGTTGCGCGCTAAACCAGCCTATGTCTGTATAGGGTTCGCGAAGATAGCCCACCATCGAATCTAGGGTACTAGCAGCCTTGTAAGCTAAGGCTAAGGGTAAAACTCCCAATCCTGGTACAAACGAGCCTAAAATAGCGTAAAACAGAGGAGCTGTGACTCCATCAACCGTATTTTCTCCTACAGTTTCCAACAATGCTCTCAGTATCTCCAATTCCGATAAATTCTCTGTATCCCTGCCTACATATCGGCTCAAACGAGAACGAGCTTCGATTATATCTTGAGTAGCGATCGCACCTAATACGTCTTGAACTGCAACTCGCAAGCTTTTTCCTGCAAAGCAACTAGCCAGCATAACTATTTCGCTTGCATATCCCAATAGAGGATGAATTTTTGACAAACTCCAAACTATCGTCCAACCGATAATTCCACTAATACTAATTAGAGTTAAACCTAAAATAACACCCGCCCAACGACGCGATCGCGACGAATCAAAAAATTGAAGCATTAAATCAGTCAATTTCTGAATTGTCCAACCCATAACCTGCACTGGATGAAGCCAACCCCAAGGATCGCCAATTAAATAATCTTCAATGGCAGCTAAAACTAAAATTAAGACCGAACTAGAAATAGGCATTGTTTGAGTCATAATGATGGTTCGAGATCGAACAAATCTAACTAACAACTAACAACTAATAACTATTCAATCTCAAACTACAAAGTTATTTTTTTCTCCACTAGCTGCTTGCCAGCTACGGGCGTCATAATATAGATCCGCCAAAGTGATACTATATAAAGCCTCTTTTAATTTTTGGTGCAATCTTTGCCACAAACTAAATGTTACCCAATCTTCTGCTAAATTGCGATCGGGAGAATAATTTTGTAACGGCTCGATAGCTTCTCCCACTGCTTCAAGAATTCTACCTAAAGAAATCTGTTCTGGTTTGCAAGCTAACTTATAGCCTCCTTTTGCTCCTCTCACTGATTTTACTAGACCTGCGCGTCTCATTTCTATCAATAACTTTTCTAAATAAGGTGCGGGTAAATCTTGTCGTCGAGCGATACTTTTTACCGATGTGGGTTGATATCCTGGTTGTAAACTTAAATCTAATAATGCTTTGACACTATAATGACCGCGAGTAGTTAGCTTCATCTGATATTTTTTTATAAATTGGAACTACTTGGAACTACTTTAAACTGTATGTATTTAACTCGATATTTTTTATAAGGTTACTAAAATTATTTTTTTGTACTGTCAACTATATCTTTAATTACTAGATTTTTATTTTTTATTTAGTTAATTTTGCTCGATGCGTGTAATATAGTTCTATAAGAAGATTGCAAAGTAAAATATGTAAACTTTGTATTACTTTAGCTAAAAGCAAAATTGTAAACCAAAATATTTTTTTAGTTGTTTCAAGTTAATGGCAAAAGCAACCCAACCGCAACCTTTAGTAGGTGCAACATTAATCGATAAAGTCAAAGAACTAGGTAATCTCTCAAAAGAGGAAAAAGCTAGAGAGTGTGGCTATTATACTGTCACAAAAAATGGTGTAGAAAGAGTTAATATGATGAAATTTCTTAATGCACTAATCGATGCAGAAGGAATTGAGTTAGATAGTACTTCCAACGGTCAAGGTAGAGGAGGACGTTCTGCTAGTTATCGTATTAGCGTTCAATCTAATGGTAATTTATTAATTGGCTCTGCTTATACCAAAAAAATGGGACTCAAGCAGGGTGACGAATTTGAAATTACTCTAGGTAGAAAACACATTCATTTACGCCAAATTGGTGGTGACGATGAGGAATAAATTATTCCATTTTGATAATATTTAGCTAGCAAAATAGACATTATAATATAGTCATAAATTTGCAATTTAATTAGAGGAGTTCGGTTAGACCTATGTCGATCTACCGTTCGTCCTCAATTTTATTTTGGGCAAATAATTTTGCTCGAGCTAAAGATAAACAAAACTTATGTTGTTTGAGATCGATCGATCGCCAACTTCCAATTAAGATAGTCAAACTGAGAATCTTGAATAATTTTATCTTCAGTAATATTTAACTCTCGAACGGCTTCAGCATCAAGGAGTAAAGGAACATTGGGGTTGTGTTGCCAAAGATATTTTAAATCGTTTATTTTTAGGGGAATGACTTGACGATCGCTATAAAATTCTAGGCTAGATCTTCTGCTTGCCATAGATGAATAAATTATTTGTTTTTCTGGAATATGTTGGCGAATTAACTCGGCAATTGGTTTTACGGGTTCTACTGTTTTTAATTCCCAAATCCAATGGGGAGAGATAATTAGCAAGAAAATCGAGACAAAAAGACCCCAAAATAACAAAGGAATAAATTGTTTTGCTTGTTGGGCGATAACTATAGCCGTAGCAGCGAAAGTAATAGCTAAAGAGCCGCAAATAAAGGGAAGATAAAAATCAACATAATCGCGGATTCCCCAATGCAACCCAGCAAAAGCTGCCAAAGCTGCCATTAAGGCAAAACCATAAGTTAAAACTTGAGGATAGTCTTGATAGCTGGGTAAGTTGCGAATCAGATCCAACTGCTTTCCCGTGACTAAAGCCAAAGCTGGATAGATAGGCAAAATCGACCAATAATTACTATCTAAGACTAAAAAAACCAAACTAGAATATATTACTAGCCAGGCGATCGATAATTTACCCCACCCCCAATTAAGGTTGCGACTGGCTAGTCTGATACCAGCGATACTAACTAACAACCAAGGAATAATATACTGCAAACCTTGAATTAGATAATTCTGGGGAGTTAGCTGGAAACTAAACTCCATCGCAGATATCTGATTGAGAAATAAATCGTATAATTGTTTTGTATTGCCAAACTCGCGAAAGCGAAACCAGCGAGCGACATAATAGCCAATTTCGGGAACTATCCCCAAAAAGACACCACCCAAAAAATAAGCAGAAGTTAGCAAACGGGGAGTATCCCATAATAAGAACCCGATAATTATGGCGACTATGGGCAAACTAATCATACCTTTAGTCAAACTCATCAGTCCTAAGCCAATTCCAGCTATCAAAGACCACCTTAAATCTCGACGCGATCGCAAGACAGCCCAAATAGTTAGCAATTCAAAGCATAAAAATGGGCCATCAGACATTGCCAAACGCCCCAAGCGCACTACAGGCAGGCAAGTTAAATAGACTAATGCAGAGAATAAAGCGGGAAAACGAGCGACAAAAATTTCCCGACCAATACTATAAACTAAAACTACCGAACAAGCTCCCAGTAAAGCTCCTGGCAGACGGGTGGTAAATTCACTAACTCCAGCAACTTTATAGGCGATCGCAATTAAATCTTGTACTAACGGCGGTTGTGCCAAATATGGTTCGCCCCATAATGTAGGAAACATCCAGTTAGAAAAAGTATCTGAATTGCGATAAATCTCCTTGGCAACCTGTGCGATTAACCCTTCAGAGGAATCTAGTAAAGGTAAATTGCCCAAATTGACCAAAAATAAAATTAATGCTACTGAAAATAGGCTTGTAAAATAGAAATACGACTGCCAAATTTCACTTTGGCGTAGTTTGTTCGGCGAACGTCTCCAGATAGATGTAGGATGGGATGGCATAAGTTAAGGCAATGCTAATGAATGCAATTTTTTAGTATTTTTTATTGATGGTCGATAAAAAGATGGATTGTTAAAAGATTTTTCCAAAATCCTTAAGTTATTTAGTCTTTGTCTTAGACCTTAAATATATTTATCTATTTATCTTAATTAGTTTATCTCTTTATGTTCTTTAAGAGACTCTGGCGATCGAAATCTTGAGTAATTTTGATTTTTTACTCGGATGTTAAAATATGACCGAAGAAAATAGTTAGGAGCTAGTTAAATAGTTGAAATTATTAGTTCGTTAGCTGGCAAAATCAAGAGTATCGATCGCCATAAATAGATCGAATAAAATAGATTAACTATTAACAAACCAAAAAAATTTTCAAAAACTTATTTTCTTTTTTAGTTTAACTGCCAATCTGCGCGAGAATGCCAAACTCTTTTATAGCTTATGGAAGGATCTTTTGAAATTACTCTACAAATAGTTATTGCAGTTCTTGCTGGTATTAGCGCGCAAGTAGTAGCTGAATATTTTCAAGTACCCAGCATTGTTTTCTTGTTATTGTTTGGTATTTTACTCGGTGCAGATTCTTTAGACATACTCCATCCCCACGATTTGGGTATTGGTTTAGAAGTTTTAGTCGCACTTTCTGTAGCCATAATTCTGTTTGAAGGGGGACTCAACTTAGAGTTGAGAGAATTGGGCAAGGTATCGGGTAGTTTGCGTAATTTAGTAACCATTGGGACTCTAATCACCTTAATTGGTGGAGGTATGGCAGCCCATTGGCTAGCAGAGTTTCCTTGGTCGATCGCTTTTCTTTATGCTTCTCTGGTGGTAGTGACTGGGCCTACGGTGATTGGTCCTTTGCTCAAACAAGTTAGAGTAGACCGTCAGGTAGCTACCTTATTGGAGGGAGAAGGAGTTCTGATCGATCCTGTAGGAGCAATTTTAGCGGTAGTAGTACTCAATACGATTCTCAATACCAACGCTGCCCCCATAGATATTATGAGCGGTTTGGTATTGCGTCTGGGAATTGGCGCGCTCGTCGGCGGCTTGGGGGGATGGTTATTAGGCATATTTCTCAAACAAGCTAACGAACTATCGGAAGAATTAAAAAATCTTGTCGTCTTAGCTGCCGTTTGGGGTTTGTTTGGACTTTCTCAAAGTTTGCGTAGCGAATCTGGTTTGATGGCGACAGTAATTGCAGGTATAGTTCTCAAGGCTTCGGCTATTCCTGAAGAAAGACTCCTCAAAAGATTTAAAGGACAACTCACAGTCCTTTGCGTTTCAGTTTTATTTATTCTTTTAGCAGCAGATCTTTCTATCGATAGTGTATTCGCTTTGGGTTGGGGTAGCGTTTTAGCCGTTTTTGTTCTCATGTTGGTTGTTCGACCGATTAGTATTGCTGCTTGTACTTGGAATAGCGGGATGAATTGGCGACAAAAAACCTTTTTAGCTTGGGTCGCACCCAAAGGTATTGTTTCTGCTTCTGTTGCTTCTTTATTCGCTATTTTATTAACGGAAAAGGGCATAAATGGGGGCGATGCGATCAAAGCCTTGGTATTCTTAACAATTTTGATGACAGTTTTCTTCCAAGGTTTGACGGCTCGCTGGGTGGCTAGTTGGTTACAGATTGCTTCTAGCGATGCTAAAGGGGCGGTAATTATTGGTTGCAATCCTTTGGGACGTTTGATGGGTCGTTTGTTTCAACAACTAGGGGAATCTGTCGTCGTGATCGATACCGACCCCGAAGCCTGTAAAAAAGCCGAAGCAGATAATCTTACGGTATTTCAAGGTAGTGCATTAGTTCCCGAAGTTTTGGATGAAGCGGGAATTGAATCGATGGGAACGTTTTTAGCTCTCACCAATAATGGCGAAGTTAATTTAGTTTTAGCTCAAAGAGCCGTAGAAGAATTTAGTCCCCCCAGAGTTTTGGCAGCATTTCCTCAGACCAATTCTGCAGAAAACAGTAAAACAAAGGTCAATCAAGCATTAGTTCCACAGCTACCAATCAAAACTTGGAATGGTTATATCGATGACGGTCAAATTAAATTAAGCTTGACAACTTTAAAAGAACCAGAGTTTTCCTTTAAACTAGCTCATCTACAAGCTTTAATTAGGGCTGGGGAAATGCTGCCATTATTGGTCAAACGCAATGATAGTCTCCAAGTAGCAGTAGCCAATGAAGAATGGCAAATTGACGATGAAATCTACTATCTAATCCACGACCCCAGACCCAAACTCCTCAAGCGTCTATCGGGGGGAAATCAATCGTCTCGTTTACTTTTGGAAAAGATACCAGAAGTAGAAGAAATTCCTTTAGCAGCACCCATTGTTAAAGCTGTAGAAGGAATAGATAATGAAAGAGTAGGGGAGTAGGAAACTAAGGGAAAGCGATCGCTACAGAATCAACAGATTCTTTCTAGAATCATTTAAAGAAGAACGGACTATGATGTAAGTGAAATTTTAGTAACTCCAATATATAAATAATCATGGATGTTAAATTGATTTTATTGGTATTGACAGGGCTGTTTAGCGTTGCTTGTTTGTTCTTCGGTACAAAAGGTGGTTATTACGACACCGATAAGTATGATGGCAATGGTTCGGCACACTAATAAGAAAGCTAAAACAAAATAAACAATCTAACTTAACTTCTCTTTAAATTAAGATAAGTATTTTCACCTCGGTCATTTAAGATTTTAAACAAAGGCACTATTACAGAGTTGGATGTTTCGTTTGAATCTGGGCGATCGGGGGTGAAGTTTATGAAAAAAAGACAGGGAAAAATAAGCTCTAGTTCCCTGCCTTTATCCTGCTTTGTCTATGCAGCGGGTCATGAAGATGAAGGTGTTTGTCTGCTGCTACATATTGGCAAATATCGTATCATGCTCGATTGTGGCTTAGAGGATTTAGGAGATATTGCGAAAAAAGATCTACCGCCAGCAGATTTAGTTTTTTGTTCCCACGCTCACGAAGATCATTGTCGTGGTTTATGGCAATTACATCATAGTTTTCCCGAACTTCCGATTTATATTAGCGAAGTAACGGCTAAATTATTGCCGTTTTATGCTAGTGATGCTTCTCCTGATTTAGATGGGTGTCATATCCTTGAATGGCGATCGCCAATTAAAATTTATCCCGACCTAGAAATAGAAATAGTCCCCGCAGGACACCTACCAGGAGCGGCAGCCATACTGATTACCTATCAGACTAGCGATCGCCATTATCGGGTAATGTATACGGGCGATTTTTCGGTATCTAATTTTCAATTGGTCGAAGGAATGTCCATTGAGAATTTGCGAGGACTATCTCCCGATGTCCTAATTTTAGAAGGTAGCTATGGTACGGTGCGTCACCCCCATCGTCGCTTGCAAGAAAAGCAATTGATGGAGCGGATCCATCTTGCTTTGTCTCAAGGCAAAAATGTCTTGCTTCCCGTACCGCCGATTGGCTTGGGACAGGAAATTCTGAAACTATTGCGATCGCACCATCAATTTACAGGACGAGATCTAGATATTTGGGTGGATGAATTCGTTGCAGTTATCTGCGATATTTATCTAGAGCTTTTGCCACAGTTTCCCCTTTCAGTGCAAAATTTTGCCAAACATCAATCCTTATTTTGGGACGAGCGAATTTGTCCGCGAATGCGGAGGTTGAATGATGGAAATAATCTGGCTGAGAGTCAAAAGTCGGGGGTATTTCTGGTGGATTATCAAAAAGATCTTTGGCAATATCTCTCTAGAGAAGGTGAATGGCTGTTATTGCTAGCAGAACATCCCCAGCAATATTTGCACCCAACTTCCCCTAAATTGGATTTGATTCAAAATTTATCTTATGTAGATATTGAAACTTATCTACTAGCCGAACACAGCGATGGCAGGAACACTACTCAACTAATTCACAATTTAAGACCACAACATATTATTTTCGTTCATGGTTCTTTGAATTATTTATTAGAATTAGCCAGCTTAGAAGAACTAAGAAATCGCTATCAGATCCATTCTCCCGTACGAGACATATTAGTAAAACTACCGATTGGCGATCGCTTTGTACAACCCAAAGCCCCTCAACCCGTTTACTACGAAGGAGAATTGAATGAAGCAGGTTCGACGATTGCCATTAACTTACCCCAAAATATTACAGACGATCGCCGATGGCAAAATATCGCAGACACGGGAATTGTTCGAGTCCACTGGCAAGGAAATGAATTAGTAGTCAGGGGAATATCTCAAAGAGAATTATTAAACGCCAATAATCGTACCAGAATTTCTTCCGACCTAGACTGTTGCGATCGCTGCCAGTATTACAGCGATCGCCGTTGTTGGAATAAATCTTCTCCTCTTTACGGTTTTAAAGTAATTCCTGAAGGCTATTGTCCAGTTTTTGAACCAAAAGAAGACTAATCTAGGTCGCGCTCGGTCGATCCTGGTTGGATTTGTTCTGCTTCTGGGCAATCATCGGAAACGGCAATTTCCGTACTGGTTTTAGATACTGATGCCAGCTTTTGAGTCACAGCACCAATACTTTCCAAACGTACCATTTCTTCCCAGGAACTAATTTCGTCTTCCTCCTCTGTTTCATAGCGAATTGTCACTATATCCCCCTCGAAATCAACAATACGACCTCCTTCCAGCCAACGTTGTTGATCCCGCAAGAAAATACAAACTTCGCGACCATCTTGACAGAGTTGATAAATCTTGCGGTGTAACATGGGTTTCTCCTTCTGCGAGTAACTCCTTAAAATATATAGTATCTATTATTGCTATTTTGGCACTGTGGCACAAGAGTTTTTTCATTGAACATTAAACATTGACCATTGACCATTGTTTTAGGTTGGGGTTGGTTGACTTTTCAAATATTCGAGAAATTCTAATAGTTGTTCGTCAGTCAAGCTAATTCGACTGTATTTTCCATAACGGCTTTTGAGAAATTCCTTACCATCATTTTTTGTCCAACCCAATCTTTTTACTTCAATATCTGTTTGATGGATAATTTCGTGAATATCTTCTATTACTACAGCCATCTCCTGAGAAGGGGAAACTTCTGTGGCATGAGAATTACCTGTATTATTTAAATTATTCTTTGTGGAAGGGAGATCTGGAGACACCGTTGCCGTATTGTAAGTTCCTTCAAATAAATTGCTTTCTACGGTTGGTTCGGACGAGCGCTCGACTGGTTTGACTTCTGGTTCTAGTTCGATATTTGTTTGGGATACAATCGTTTCCCTTACAGAAGAATTATCGGCTGATGGAGAAGCTATTTGAGATGAATCATCTGCCAGAGCCACTGGAATTTCTTCATTATTCTTAATAAAATTGCCCTCGCTGGAAACTTGAGGCTGAGGAGCTACTGACGGGGTAACGGATCGATTGGAAGTAGTCACCCTAGATTGAGAGTTTGGCAAAGGATTGGAGACAGCAGTTTTAATAGAGCGATCGCCAGTTGTAAAAGAAGAAGTGAGATTAACTGTACTGGATTCTAGATTGCTATCCAAACAGAGGGCTGCGATCGCTCTTTCTCTAGCTTTGTCTTCTGCTGTTTCCACGCGTTCGCCACTTGCCAAACCAGTAGCCAGAGTAATATTTTCGGCGATCGCTGAAACCCTAACGATATAAGTACCTCGGTCAATATCAATCAGTTCTCCGATGAGGCTTCCTTGAGGATATTTTTGACAAAATTTAGCTAACATCATCACGGTGACTTTATTTTTAATAATAATACTAAGTTACTATTTGTGCCTTGACTACTAAAAGAAATTTGCCAATAAGCATTGAGAATTTACAATAGATAATGAATTGGTTATAAACTAACTCATAGTTTTTGTGAAAGATTAGATTCGCAATTAACTTCTATCGTTCGGTATGAGAGCAAAATAAATAGGCTACAAAACTTTAAAACATATAGTCAGTAAATCCAATATGTTTTTTTCAATTCTGGAAAGTTAATTTTAAACTGCCATCAAAAGCAAGGAAGACAAAAATTGACTAACAAGGAATCGAGTTCATAATCGTAATAACATTAACTAAATGCAAAGCAGAAGCTTTGCAATCTTCATATTGTTATCTTACCTCCGTTGCGTAGCCAATTTCATAATCTCGACTTCTGGGAATACCCAAACCGCCAAACAGGTAGTTTCCGTTAAAAAATCCCCAGATTGGGAAGATAAATCGCCGACATACGTTTAGATTCCAAGAGTGTGTATAATCATCTTCGCTTCTGTCGTTTGTTACTAAATTAAAATTGGATAAGGATAATTTTTAGATGGAATTTTCAATCGCTACATTACTCGCTCAGTTCGTTGACGATAAATTAGTCGCAGGTAAAAATCTAGAAAAAAAACTCGGTTGTGAAGACGAAGAGAGCATTCATAAATTACAGGTTACTTTAGATGCTCTCGAAAAAATCGGAGTTTTAGTTAAAGAGAGAGGTAAATATCGCCGTGTTTATGAAGATGACGTGGTGGAAGCAAAATTAAGATGTTCTAGTAAAGGATTTTGCTTTGCCATTCAAGACGAAGAAAACGCCGATGATATTTATGTTAGAGAAAGTCATCTGAGCAATGCTTGGAATGGCGATCGCGTGTTTGTCAAAATCATCAAAGAAGGCAGTCGTCGTCGTTCTCCCGAAGGGGAAGTAAAATTAATTTTAGAACGTTCCAATCCTTCTTTACTGGCAACAGTCACCAGTAAAGAAGAAAAGTATCAAGCTATTCCTTTAGACGATCGCCTGTTATTTGAACTTGACCTTAAACAAAATGGTCAAGATTTAGAAGCAGCTTTAGAACACTTAGTTCATGTTTCTGTCTTGCGCTATCCTTTAGGACAGCATCCTCCTCTGGGCAAAATTAGCAAAATCTTAGGTAGTGATGCCGAAGAAGCTGCGGATGTAGACATCGTTTCTTGCAAACACGATTTACCCCTAGAGTTTCCTGAAAAAGCGATTAAGGCGACAGAAAAACTACCTAATGCCCGCATTCCCGCAGCAGAAACCAAAGTTCGCCAAGATTTACGGGATAAACTCACCTTTACCATTGAATCGGCCGCAAATATCGATAATACGCCTTGGGTAGAAAATGCTTTTAGTTTGTCGAAAACCGAAGCAGACAATTGGGAACTTACTATACATATTACCGATGTTGCTCACTATATCGAACCCGATAGTACTCTAGACCGAGTTGCCCGCAAGCGAGGTACTGCGGTTAATCTTCGCAAACAAGTTTTGCCCATATTTCCCGAACAAGTCAGTCACCTTTGCTCTTTAATTCCAGGAAAAAATCGTCTGGCAATTTCCATTGCTATTACTATCGATCCCCAGGGTAATATTGTGGAATATAAAATTGCCCCATCGGTAATTTCTGTGGACTGTCAACTGACCTATGAAGAGACTCAGGCATTAATTAGCGATGAGAAAAAACCAGGACGCAAGTTTGCCAAGATAACTCCCGTATTAAAAGATTTATTTTTTACTCTCAGTCCCCTGATTAAAGCACAACGATTGCAAAGAGGCGGTTTAGAAATCAGTACTCCAGAAATTAATAGTCTCTATAAAGATGAAGGTAGAGTCGGCACAATTCTCAGTTTAAATCGCCTGCCAGTTTATTCAATGCTGACTGAGTTAACTACTCTGGCAGGGAAGGTAGTGGCAGAACATTTGCAAGCTTTAGATTTACCAGGAATTTACTGCACTCAATCCGAACCAGATGTGGAAGATTTAGAAGATCTGCTCAAACTCGGCACTAACCTAGGATTGGAATTGGATATCGACCCAGAAGCAGGAGTAACTTCTCAAGACTATCAACGGCTGACCGAACAGTTTTCTACCTCGACTGCGGTCATGGTTTTAAATTACTTACTGCAAAGCACCTTTAAACCAGTCAAATATTTGACCGAACCTAGTAAACATTTCGGTTTAGCTTACGAACAGGGCTACACTCACTGTATCTCTCCTGGTCAAAGATATATTGATTTAATCGTCCAGCGCATCTTAAAAGCAGTTTTCGCCCACGGTAAAGATCGCCGTCACAGTCGTACCAAACAGGGTGTCGATTTAACTAGTAGTAGCTGCCACGGACAAATCAACTGGAAAGTTTTACCTCCCAAGATTCAAGAAGAATTAGAAACCGATATTCAAATGATGCTTCCCTTCCTCAACGATCGCGAAAAACAAGCGGAAGATGCAGAAAAAGATCTATCTGGTTTGAAAAAAGCCGAACAAATGAAAGAACGGACGGGTAAAATCTTTGAAGGTTTGATTACAGGAGTACAATCCTATGGCTTCTTTGTGGAAATTGAAGACTTACTAGTAGAAGGTTTGGTTCACGTAAGTTCCCTCAAAGACGATTGGTATGAATATCGTTCTCGCGAAAGTTGCTTGAAAGGTAGAAAGAATCGTACTGCTTATCGTTTGGGCGATCGCGTGGAAGTAGAAGTTAAAAGCGTAGACTACTATCGCCAACAAATCGATCTGGTTACTGTCGGCGGCGGTAGTGATGCTAATGGGGAGTGGGAAGAGGAGTAGGTAATAAGTAATAAGTAATAAGTAATAAGTAATAGGAGTAGGTAATAAGTAATAAGTAATAAGTAATAAGTAATAGGTAACAAGTAGCTACGCTTATTACTTGTTACTTAGTCTCTATTCATAAAGCGATCGCGAATAACTTTTTCTTTAAGATCGGAAATTTGCGTCAAGATAGTAAAGGCGAAAAACTAATAACCAATAACTAATAACTAAATATAAGGAGCAAGAGGATTGAAGGATAAAGTAATCGAGCAAGTCATCGATCTTGCTCGTAAGAAAGGTATTGCAGCAGAAGCTTATTATGTATCCAGCCAGGATACGCCGATTGAGTTTGCTAATAATCGTTTAAAGTCTTTGGAAACGAAGGCATCAGAAGGGATTGCTTTGCGAGTGATTGCCGATGGGAAGTTGGGTTTCGCTAGTTCGACGGATTTGACTCGTTTAGAAGATCTGGTCGATGCGGCGATCGCAACTGCCGAAATTGGCGATCCTGTAGAGTTTGATTTTACTAGGGATGTTAATTTTGTAGAAGCGAAGAGTGAATATGAATTTCCTACTACCGAGAAATTGGTGGAAGTAGGGGAAGATCTGATTGGTAAAGTTCATCAATATAATCCCGATATTTTAGTGGATGTTAGCTTTCACAGTCGTTCTGGTGTTGCCAAACTAGCTACTACCACCGATGTTTATACCGAACAAAATGGGCAAAGTCTCAGTGCGGTATTGTCGGGTAATTTGGTCAGAGGTGAAGACTTTTTACAGGCATATAGCTACGAAGTGACCCGCGATCGCTTGCCCGATTACCAAGCTATATTAAATAAGCTGATCGAGAAGTATCAACGAGCCGAAGGTGGGGCAAGTATTAAAAGCGGTAGTTACCCTGTCTTATTTACTCCCAGTGCTTTAAGCAGCACTATGGGTAGAATGTTCGGCACTATTTTTTCTGGGCAATCGATCGTGCAAAAAGCTTCTCCTTTAACAGATAAACTAGGGGAAAAAATTATGGACGATCGCATTAATGTCTATGAAGATCCTAGGATCGGCGTGTCGGCTTGCGACTTTGACGATGAAGGAGTGCCTACTAATAAAAAACACCTAATTGAACAAGGTACGGTCAAACAATTTTACTGGGATAGACGCTGGGCAGCCCGTCAAGGTATAGAATCTAGCGGGAATGGTTTTAGAGGCGGTATATCTCGTCCTAGCCCCAGTCTGGCGAATGTTTGCATGACTCCTGGTTCGACTAAGGTTGAAGATCTGATTGCAGGAATGGATGAAGGTATTATCGTCGATCAAGTATTGGGTGCTGGACAATCTAATGTTTTGGCAGGAGAGTTTTCCGTCAATATTGACTTGGGGTACAAAGTTGAAAAGGGTAAAATTGTCGGCAGAGTTAAAGATACGATGGTAGCTGGAAATATTTTTGAAGCTTTCAGCGATTTTGTCGATTTGAGCGATCGCCCTGAATGGGTTGGCAGTAGTTCTTATGTTCCTCATATTCTATTTGCTAAATTGGGTGTGGCAGCGAGGGGCTAAATTCTCAGACGCGATCGATAATTAACTAGTTTAGTTAGGTTAAGGGGAAAGGATGAATAGAAAGAGATTGGTTAAATTTTTGTTGCCCGTTGTTTTGTGTATGGCAACCTTGCTAACTGGCTGTGTTGATTATGATGTGGGAGTTAAGTTTGACACTCCCTATCGCGGAGAGATTACCCAGCATATTACAGTTAGTGACAAACTAACCAGTCTCGCCCCTGGAGAAAGCCGAAAATGGTTAAATAGCATTGAAAAGCGATCGCGCCAGCTAAAGGGAAGAGTTAATAAATTAAATTCATCAGAACTGTTGTTAACTATTCCTTTCGGTAATGGTGCGGAGTTGGCACAAAAATTCAATCAACTATTTCAAACTAGTATTGTTCCCAATGCTACTATTCCCCAAGGCAAAGCCGATTTGATTCAGCTTAATTCTCAGGTATATTTGCATCAAAGCAATTTAGTTTTTGTCGAACGTAATAGCATCGATCTGGCGATCGATTTAAGAGCTTTAAATGTATTGACTCAAGAAGATAAAATCGACATCGATCTAGATTCTTTGGCTAATTTAGAATTTCAGTTAGATACTCCTTGGATTGCTAGTAGCGTTTCCGATTCAGAATATCTCCAGCCGATTAATAATCCTTTGAAAAAAGGCTTAGTATGGCAACTCCAACCAGGAGAAATGAATCATATCAAAGCCGTATTTTGGTTGCCTAGCCCTGTAGGAATTGGCGCAGCAATTATTGTTCTTTTAATGCTGTTGGGTTTCTTCTTAAAATATCGTCGTTTCCCTGGAGTAGTTTAAATTAACGCAGATTAAGTTATTATCATGAATTAACCGTAATTTTTCCAGAACAAAAAAGGCGATCTCCTTCAAGAATCAGTTCTTCAATATTCACATCATTACCGAGATCGATTAATAATTTATCCGTCAGTTTTGTAATGGTTTGGGATTGTCCGATAATTGTTAAAGAAGACAAACAAAGAGTATGACAATTGCCTAAAGAGATGCCAGTTGATAAATTTAGAGTTCTATTTTTATAAGTTCCTGAAATATGTAACTTTTCTTCGACGATCGCAATACTATCCCATTGGATTTCAACATCGGTTAATCCTTCACCAAGATCTTTAACCTCATTAGCATTCAAAATAATTTGCCACAAATCTGTCAAGCCACTTTGCAACAAAGCAGAAGCGATTGAAGCTGAGAGATCTTCTTGCAACAAGCTCAAAGCAACTTCCACCACAATTGGCTGTACTAATCTTAAGGGTTTTTTCTTCAGAACTTCGGGTAAATTAAAAGCAATCTCTTGACCACTAACTACAACTTCTCGTAAATGTAACCCTTGATATATTCCCCTTTGGCAACTCAAGAATACATTGGGAATATAACCCTGGAGAATCTGACGATTTTTGCCAGCAATTCTAACTTGTAAATCTTTTACCTGACTGATTTGCGATCGCAAATATAGTTGAACGGCGGTAGACAATAACTTAATAATCAATTTTTAGCACTCTAGCCTAAATGACTGATACTTTATCACTTATTTTGGGAAATATATGACTAGCTGGTTTATTTTGGGAGGATACTACCTTGTAAAATATAAGATTAGATTGCCATAGGAAAGCCTCTCAATGTCTGAAAGAGTCCAAAAAGTTTTGTCTCAGTGGGGAATTGCCTCGCGACGCAAAGCGGAAAAAATGATTTTAGCGGGAAGGATTCAAATTAACGGAAAAATAGCTAATTTGGGAGATAAAGTCGATTTAACGGCAGATATTCTTCATGTAGATGGCAAAAAGATCGAACAATCCGATCGCCCTCAATTTATCTACCTGTTGCTAAATAAACCTCCAGGGGTAGTATCTACTTGTTCCGATCCTCAAAACCGTCCTACTGTCATCGATCTCTTATCGCCAGAGCTTCAACAAGGAAAAGGAATTCATCCCGTTGGTAGATTGGACTTTGCCTCTAGTGGTGCTTTAATTTTGACTAATGATGGCAAATTAACTTTAGGCTTGACTCATCCTCGCTATCATCTACCCAAAACTTATCGCGTGGAATTAGATCGTCCCCTCGCCGAAAAACATTTGGCACTGTGGCGACGGGGGATTGTCTTAGAAGGAAGAAAAACTCTGACTGCCAAACTCAAACCCATAAAAAAGGATAAGTCGGGAAAAACCATCGAAATTATTTTAACGGAGGGAAGAAATAGACAAATACGTCGCATCGCCGAATTACTCGGCTATCAAGTCAGAAAATTACATCGTACTGCCATTGGTTCGATTGTACTTAATGATGCCGCTCGCGATTGTTTGCCACAAGGTAAATACAGACAGCTTAAACTAACTGAAATTAATTTTCTCAAAAACTCTTTTAACAATCAACCTTTAAAATTTACTGCTCGTTCTGGAAGCGCAGTATATGATCGACAAAAAATTCGCCCAAGAGCAAGAAAACAAAATAATTGAAATCGGTGCTAATTTAAGGCGTATTCGCATGGCTAAATCAATTACCCTTGATTCTGTCGCTGCTGATACGATGATACCTTTACGACTACTAGAAGCCATTGAAGGGGGAGATGTAGAGGAGTTACCCGAACCTTTTTATGTTCGTGCTTTACTAACTAAATTTGCCCGAGCTATAGAAGCAGAAGAACTCAATAGTGAAATTATTTTGATCGCCAAACTAGAAACCAGTCAAGCTGCCATAGCTAACAGCGATCGAAAGTATTGGTTTAATTTTCAGTTGCGATCGCTCCATCTATATTTAATCTATATTTTACTGGTAATACTTTCTGTGAAAGGAATTACGATTTTAGTAGAACGTCCCATAATTATTAACGAAATACCTCAAGAAAAACCAGTCTTGGATGGGGAAGTCACTAAAGCAGAACCACCCCAAAAACCCATTGCAGCCAAATCGCCATCTCAATTTGTTTCTCAATCTAGCAACTCTGAATCCGTTACCGTTGGTATAAATCTTCAAGAACGTTGCTGGCTAAAAGTCATGGTAGACGGAAAAGTTGCCTTTGAAGGAATCTTGCCTAAAGGCACTCAAAGATCTTGGAGTGGCAAAGAAGAAGTCACTATCCGTGCGGGAAATGCTGGAGGAGTAGTAATTAGCTTCAATAACGAGCAGCAAAAAGTCCTGGGCGCGCCAGGACAAGTTGAAGAAATTACTTACACTGTTAATTAACAATCAAATAACTGTTAACGACTGCTACCATTAACTCGCAGTAAAAATAAAGCATTTTCAACTCGATCGAGATAACTTTCATTGTTAGCCATTCTAGAATCTAGTTTTCCTTGAGCGATCGCACTTTCCACTAAAGTTTTGGCATCAACTTTTCCGAGAAAAACTGCCTGGCGAAAACTAGCGTACCCAGGGATTCCTTCCCCAGACAAACGTCCTTGATATCCTTGGAATACCAAATTTTGAGGAGTAACTTCTGCTGCTAATGCTGGGCTGGCAATTGTTGTTCCGAATAAAATTAAACTACTAAATAAAAGCTTTTTCATGGCTGGAAAAATTAGATAAAATTGTAATAACTAAATTGGAGCAATAATCAAGAGGAAAACGAGGGAATTTAGAGATTTTTATCTATTCAAATTGATTACTGTCTATAGGATTAAAATTACCATAGGTTTGGGATCGTCAATAGAGTAATATACAAGTCCGACAAAAAATTCATTTATTATTATCTAATTTGTAAACATCGCTCGAAAACAGACTAAATTTAATATATTTATCGCAAAAATTTAATTTTTATTTGATGAAGTGTAACCATTGCATCTTGCTAGAAAATTTTATCTAAGAGAAGATAAAATTTTACTTTTATTGTGTCATTTAACAAGATGATTAGATTTACTTCATGATTAATATAGTTAAAGGATACCTAAATTTAATTGGCTCGGAAGAATCTACTTGGTTGGGAGTGCCAACCCTGGGCGAAATCGGAGAACATATATTAGTCAAGTTACAAACTTTGGAAGGTCAGATCGAACCACCTCCAGAACCCTGGGATTTGATTCATAGGATGGCAAAAACTCCCGTAGCAGTAATTAATTTAATGCGTTATTATTACGAACCTACCGACGAAGATCGCCTGCTCAAACGCAAGCTACCCAGCACCTTCCACTATAATCTAGCTCGTTCGGTAGAAATCAAACCAGGACAAATCATTGTTACTACCAATCGCGATCGCTTAATTGAATGGGGTTTGGCAAAATTTGGGATTACTCCCCAAGTGATCAAACAAGCCTCTGATTTAGCCAACCTCACTCCTTTTCATCAGACAAAATGCACGATTATCAAGCTGAATGGGGATTATTTAGACCCAGATCGCCCTAAATTTGGCAAAAAATTTAAAATCTTTCTTAAAAAGGAAATTCAACAGATCTACAAACCAGTCATTAGCAAATGTTCTCAGGTAGACAGAGATAAGTTTGCCGAATTCAATTTTTAATTGATTATTACTACCCAGAAAATTTTACAATGGGGGTGGTAACGATCTTATCGCTAGCAAAATCTCAATAAATTTGTATAACACCTAAAATAAGCAAAAAATATAGTACATATCGGTGTCTTGGATTACACTAAAGACGACTAAAGCCCGTTGGGAAGCTGAGTTAATGCAGCAAATACTGACCGCTTATGACATACCCTCTCGCGTACTCAATATTGGCGCGGGGATATATTGCGGACAAGGAAATCAAGCCGTATTACAGGTAAGATCTAAGGATCGGTGGACGGCACTATTGCTATTAAGTCCTCCTGAAGATAGTCAAGAGATAAGTTAAAACCCTATAAAAAAATCTAAATTAAGTCTATGTCTTCTTTATTCGATTGGTTTGCTAACATCAGAAAGACCGAACCTGCGGTACAAAAACAGCAGGAAAGAGAAATTGCAGATGGATTATGGACAAAATGCAGTTCTTGTAATTCAGTAGCCTATACAAAAGATTTACAAGCCAACCAACTTGTTTGTCCTGAATGCAACTATCACAATCGAGTAGATAGCGACGAAAGAGTCAGACAGTTAATTGATGGGGGTACTTGGAAACCTTTAAATGAAAATGTTCGCCCGATAGATCCTCTTAAATTTCGCGATCGCAAAGACTATCAAGCCAGATTACAAGATTATCAAACTAAAACTGGTTTGACCGATGCTGTAGTCACGGGAACTGGTTTAATTGATGGTTTGCCCATTGCTTTGGGAGTAATGGATTTCCGCTTTATGGGCGGTAGCATGGGTTCTGTAGTTGGAGAAAAGCTGTGTCGTCTGATCGAACGGGCTACGGCGGAAAGCTTCCCTGTGGTGATTGTTTGTTCTTCTGGTGGGGCGAGAATGCAGGAAGGGATGTTTAGTCTGATGCAAATGGCTAAGATTTCGGGCGCGCTGCAACGCCATCGAGAAGCTAAATTACTCTATATTCCAATTTTGGCTCATCCTACTATGGGTGGTGTTACCGCTAGTTTTGCTATGTTAGGAGATATTATTTTAGCCGAACCCAAAGCCACTATTGGTTTTGCTGGGCGCAGGGTAATCGAACAGACTCTCAGGGAAAAGTTACCCGATGGTTTCCAAACCTCAGAATATCTTTTAGAACATGGTTTCGTTGATTCTATTGTGTCTCGTACCCAGTTGAAAAAAACTTTAACCCAGTTAATTAGCTTGCACCAGCCTTTTTATCCTTTAATGTCTCCTTTAGATGCCAATAACGGTCATCATTCTGAAGTAGAAGAGACAGTTTAAAGCGATGTTATTTAATTTTAGAAAGTCTTGCCTTGCCATAGTACTGTCAATTATGACTGCTGGCTTTTGTTTAATACCTCAATCCTTAAGAGCTAATATTATGCCTTTAACTCAAACTGAAATAGACCAACAAATTGCTACT
The DNA here is from genome assembly GCF_058530065.1 of Waterburya sp. Taxonomy (NCBI): domain Bacteria; kingdom Bacillati; phylum Cyanobacteriota; class Cyanophyceae; order Pleurocapsales; family Pleurocapsaceae; genus Waterburya; species Waterburya sp. The sequence goes on from NZ_JBZNBU010000075.1 coordinate 39,649, forward strand.
ATTCCCGAATGGCAACAAGAAGGTCAAACCCTAACCCGTACTTTTAAATTCAGCAATTTTGTTCGAGCGATCGAATTTGTCAATCAGTTAGTCGAACCAGCCGAAGCAGCAGGACATCATCCTGATATTGCTATTTCCTACAATAAAGTCACTATATCCCTAACTACCCACGATGCGGGAGGATTGACTCAAATGGACTTTGACTTGGCTCAAACTATTTCTGATTTAATCTAAGTAGGGTTGGTTCGCGAACCGCCCCTACTCTGCCAACAATTTATCAGAGAGCAATTCTATAGAGCGATCGCTATTAACTAAAGTATTTTTTTGCCCGTTGATGCGGACGTAAAGATTGGGTACTATTTGTCCCTTGCGATCGAAGCTGACCATTTGAGTGCGATCGATCTCATAGCTTTCTTTTAATTCTTCCAAAGCAGCATAGAGTATTTCCCCTGATTCGTCTTTTTCAATAGTAGAGTCGGGATTAAAAAAACGCCCGTAGTTAGGTTCGACAATTACTACGTTATTTTGGGGAATGGGTTTAATAAAATAATCGCGATCTTTTTCGTTATATTCTGCTACGTCATTGGCACTCAAATTAAAGACGATCGCTTGTAGCAAAATTGCAGTTCCAATAGCAATGGGTGCAATAAGTTTTCTTAACATATTTTTGGCTTAGATAAATTTAAAGACTGGAATTAAAAATTAGTAACTTCGGTCAAGATAAACAAAATCCAGAATTAAAAAATCTATCCTAGGATTTATTATTAAGTTTTGTTAAAACTTTAGGGTAATTGTAACTAAAAAAATGCTTTAAAAGAGATTAATTTTAGATAATTGTCTGTTGACTGGCAAAATAATTCAAAATCTGCTTTTATCGTAATTGTTTTAAGATCTCCGCTTCTGTTTTTTTATCCAGCTTTTTATGCAGCAGTTTTTCTCTAGAAAATATCCAACTAGTTCAGGTTTATTTACTAAACTAGTTTGCAGCCTGATTTTAGCTTCTAGCTCGATTCGTCCTATTCATGCCGATAGTGTCATTAAAGAAGCCGAAATCTATCGCATACGTAATGAAGTAGATATCAACTATAGAAACCAACCAAATTGGAATCCAGCAGAAGAAGGAGACACAATTATCCCCAGAGATTCCGTGAGGACTGGTATAGATTCTCGCGCCGATCTTTTATTCAATGAAGGTACTTTAGTTAGAACTGGTGCGGGGACTATTTTTCGCTTTACCCCTGGCAGACGTCGTTTTGAATTGACTAGCGGTGCTGCTTTAATCATGATTCGTCCCGAACAAGGACAAAGTACGATTCAAACCCCTCAAGCCAAAATAGTCTCTCAAGGAACAGCTTTGATTATTCAACACGATCCCCAGCAAAATGCTTCTTTAATTGGAGTTTTAACCGATAGTCCTGCGGGTTTAGTAGAAGTTTCTGGGGCAAATGGTAAGGTAACTCTAAAATTACAAGCAGGTCAGTTTGTTTCCATCGTTCAAGGGGTAGTAGGTTTAGTCGAGCATTTTGTATTGCCCATGTTCTATGAAACGGCAGAATTATCCGCAGGTTTGGGAGAAACTGAAGCAGAAATAGAAGCAATGTTAGCCCAAGAACCTCCTGAAGTTAGAGCCACCATCAAAGCTGTTAGAACAGAAGCAATAGAACCTTTGCAAAATCAACTTGCTTGGCTGGAAGGTTTTTGTCAAGTTAATGTTGAAACCCAAAACCTCTCTCCTTTACTACAACTTTTTGGGGTCGGAGTTTCTAATGCCAAACTAAATCTAGAAGTTCCCGAAAGCGACTTATCAATTATTCCTTTTCGTTCCTTGACTGGGGCAACATGGTTAAATCAATATTGCACTAACCAATAATTATTTTAATCTTATTAAGAAAGATTAAGTAAAAACAAGTTTGATTTCATAATCGACCCTTGCTTAACAGATTGGGCTTTTGCTAATGTAGGAAGTCAATTCAAATCGATAAAAATTGCCGAAACTGTAACAGGATTTACTTAAACATTACAGATTATTACTTTGTTTTTAATAAAAGAGATTTTGGTAGGGATAATCTTTTATCTTCAGTATCGACGGGTGCAATAAAACATCTGTCACATTAGATAAAAACTAAATTTGTTGTCAAAATTAAGGAGAGCTCAATGCTTGACGCTTTTTCCAGAGCCGTAGTAAGTGCAGATAGCAAAACTGCTTGCATCGGTGGCGAAGAACTACAATCTCTAAAAAACTTTATTGCTGACGGAAACAAACGCCTAGACGCTGTAAACGTTGTTGCTAGTAACGCTAGCTGTATCGTATCTGATGCGATCGCTGGTATGATTTGTGAAAACCAAGGCTTGATTCAAGCTGGTGGTAACTGTTACCCCAACCGCCGTATGGCTGCTTGTTTGCGTGATGGTGAAATCGTTTTACGTTACATCACTTACGCTCTACTTTCTGGTGATGCTTCCGTATTAGAAGATCGTTGCTTAAACGGCTTGAAAGAGACTTACACTGCTCTTGGTGTACCTCTTCAGTCTACTGGTCGCGCAGTAGGTATCATGAAGGCTTCTTCTCTAGCTCACATCAATGGAACTAACTCTGAAGCTCAGGCTGGTTCTAGATACAAGAAAAACGAAATGATCCAAGGCGACTGTTCTGCTATCACTTCTGAAGCAGCAAGCTACTTTGATCGCGTAATTTCTGCTCTTAGCTAGAAATCCCCTCTGATTTAGCCAAAAATCTAAAACAATTGGCGAAAGTGAATATATTCTCGCTTTTTAGAATAAGCAATTCAGGAGATATCCAAAACTATGAAATCTGTTGTAACTACAGTTGTTACTGCTGCTGACGCTGCAGGACGCTTTCCTTCTACTTCTGACCTAGAGTCAGTTCAAGGTAGTCTTCAACGTGCTGCTGCTCGTATGGAAGCTGCTGAGAAACTAGCTAGCAACATCGATAACGTTGCTCAAGAAGCTTA
>NZ_JBZNBU010000076.1:0-12098 GCF_058530065.1 Waterburya sp.
ACAAGCTCCTATTAATTACAGAGATTTACCTCCTTTGGAAAACGATAGTTTTCCCGATGCTAACTCTCCCCTACCAGGAGAAAATATTGAGTTTGCGACAGAAGAAAGTGACTACACTCTTGGTGCTGGGGACAGAATTAATCTCAACATTTTTCAAGTAGAAGAATATAGCGGTGAATATCCCGTATTAGTTGACGGCACTATCAGTTTACCTTTAGTTGGTAGAGTAGATGTCAGGGGTTTAAGTCTTAAAGAAACATCCGACAAAGTTTCCGAAAAATATTCTACTTATCTCAAGCGACCTATTATTACCGTTGGTTTAATTGCTCCTCGCCCTCTAAAAATCGGCGTTTCTGGAGAAGTGGATAACCCTGGTTCTTATGAAGTAGCTCTAGAAGCTGATAATCCTCAATTTCCTAGCGTTACTGACATCATTCAACAAGCTGGTGGTATCACTACCATTGCCGACGTGCGCAATGTTAGAATACGTCGCCAACTCCAAGGAAGAGAAGTAGTTTATAACGCCAATCTTTGGGATTTATTAACCAAAGGTCAAATCAGAAATGATATTTCTCTCCGCGATGGCGATGATATCTTTGTTCCTACTTCCGACGAAATTAATACCACAGAATTAAACCGTTTGGCTCAAGCTAGTTTTGGTTTACAATCTGACAAGCCCATCCAAGTAGCAGTAGTTGGCGAAGTATACCGTCCTGGTTCTCACTTTATTCAGCCCGAACTATTAAGTCGAGATAATGGTAATGGTGCTAACGAAGGCAGACAAGAATCTATTCCTCCGCGACTATCTCAAGCTTTGGGTGCGGCAAATGGTATCAAACCCCTAGCAGATGTTAGAGAAGTACAAGTAAAACGCACATCTTGGGATGGTACGGAAAAACTAATCAATGTCGATCTTTGGGAATTGATTACTGCTGGAGATACCAGTCAGGATCTAATCTTGCAAGATGGAGATAGAGTTGTCATCGCCAAAGCAGATAGAATAAATGACGCAGATAGTCAGACTATTGCTGCTGGTACTATTTCTCCCGCCGAAATTTCCGTTAACGTAGTTGGGGAAGTGGTCAACCCTGGTCCTGTAAACGTACCTCCCAACACTCCTTTGAACCAAGCAATTTTAGCTGCTGGTGGATTCGATACCAGACGTGCTAACAAAGGTGAAGTGGAATTAGTTAGCTTGAAACCCAACGGTACTGTGGAAAAACGCAAAATAAAAGTTGATTTGGGAGCGGAAGTTAACGACGAAACCAACCCAGTACTCAACCGTAACGATGTAGTTGTGGTTGGTCGTTCTGGCACTACAGCTGCTTTTGATGGTGTAGGCACGGTTACTAGTCCTCTTGGTGGCTTGTTTGGTTTGTTCAACGCAATTTTCTAGACTCTAGATATGTTAGAAATCCATTGCTGTTACTTTTTGGGTAGTGGCAATGGGTTACCATGCCAATAATAAATAAGATTAAATTTTTTTAATAATCCGTGTTGTGAGGATTGATGACATAATGCCCGATAGAAGTTCAGATCTTTCTGCTTATCCTCCTGTAGCGAATGGAAATGGCAACAGAATTGATGAAAATAATAATTATATCTATTCTCCTCCCGTTGTCGATCGCACCACAGGTAATGAAGTAGATGGGGATGGTATAGATCTGCGTCAACTGGCAAGCATCATTAAACATCGTCTGCGTTTGATAGGAGCGGTAGCTTTTGGTGTCACTACAGCAGCAGCATTTATCACCTATAATCAAGAACCTTTATATCAAGGTAAGTTTCAACTGTTAGTCGAACCTGTAGCAGAAGAACAAGAAGACCCCTTATCCTTATTACAACAAGATTTTGGCGGGCTAGATTATGATACTCAAATTGAAGTATTGGAAAGTCCTACAGTTTTAAATCCCATTATTGGAGTTCTTCAACGCAACTATCCCGAACTCGAATATAAAGAATTAATCCGACCTAAGAAACCACCCCTGAGGATCGAACAAGTAGATCAAACCAAAATTATCGAAGTATCCTATGTAGACGAAGATCCGCAAAAAATTCAGTTTGTTTTAGATAATTTATCCGAGGCATATTTACGCTATTCCTTGGAAGAAAGAAGAGTTGAAGTTAAGCAGGGACTAGATTTTGTTGAAAGTCAACTACCAGAAGTCAGAAATAGAGTTGACGAATTGCAAGGAAAAGTACAAACTTTCCGCCAAAAATATAATTTACTCAATCCCGAGAGTCAGGCAGAAATTTTAGCCAATAGACTAGTAGACTTCGAGCAAAAAGCTTTTGAAACCAAAGCTGAATTAAAAGAAACTCGTTCTCTATATGCTTTATTGCAACGGCAACTTGGCTTACAGCCCGAACAAGCACTAACTGCTAGCTATTTGAGCGAATCGCCCCGTTATCAAAATCTTTTAAACGAGCTACAGCAAGTTGAAGTAGAATTAGCTCAAGAATCGGCTCGCTTTTCTGATGCTACCCCCATAGTTCAAGCTTTAAAAGATAAGAAGAGTCGCTTAGTAGAATTGCTCGAACAAGAAGCTAACGGCATATTGGGGCAAAACTTGCCTGACTCTTTAGAATATACTCCCAATCTGACTTCTCCTAGTTCCTTGCGTTTGCAATTAAACCAACAATATATTGAAGCAGCTAATAAGATCGAAATCTTAGAAATTAGAGAGCAAGCATTGGCTGAAGCGATGAATCAATTGGGAGACTTGAGCAAGCAAATGCCCGTAATTGCCCGTCAATATACCGATCTGAGAAGAGAATTAACCGTTGCTACCGAAAGCTTAACTCGCTTTCTAACCGCTCAAGAAGAATTACAGTTAAAGGGAGCGCAACAAGCATTACCTTGGCAAACCATTGCTCCACCCCTGGTTACCGAAAATCCGATTTCTCCGAACCCTCCGCGCAACTTGGCTTTAGGTTTAGTTTCTGGAGTTTTACTCGGTTTGGGTGCGGCTTTGTTCGCAGAGCGTCTCGATCCTGTATTCCATTCGTCTGAAGAATTAAAAGAAAGTGTCAATCTACCCATACTAGGTCTGATTCCCATCAAAAAAGATCTCAAGCCTCTAGACGAGTTAGAAACTACGCCGAAAAAAGAAAAATTAAGTTTGCCACAGTTGCAAGTCGGTAATACCAAAATAGATTTTAGTAATTCTGCCCAATCCCAAGAAAAATCGACTGTCAACAGCAAACAAAAATGGTATGGAGCTTCTCCTTTCCTCGAAGCCTTTCGCTCTCTCAACACGAATATCAAGCTATTGGGTTCGGATTCTGCCATTCGCTCCTTTGTCATTAGTTCTTCGATTCCTAGTGAAGGAAAATCTACAATCTCTTGTCACTTAGCCCAAGCTGCGGCAGCGATGGGACAAAAAGTGTTGTTGATTGATGCAGATTTACGTCGTCCTCAAGTACATCGCTGGATTGGAGTAGAAAATGATGAGGGGTTGAGCAATGTTTTAGCTACGGGTTTGGATGTGGAGGAAGCTATTATTAAAGTTCCTCAGTGGGAAAATTTATCTGTAATCACTGCAGGAGATGTGCCTCCCGATCCGATTCGGTTGCTTGCCTCACAAAAAATGCAGGTCTTAATGGAACGTTTAAAGAGTAGCAGAAAATACGATCTAATTATTTACGATACTCCTCCTATTTTGGGTTTTGCAGATGGTAGAATTCTTTCTACTCGTACCAATGGAGTAGTTTTGGTAGTCAGAATTGGTAAAACCGATCGCACTCTACTCAAACAAAACATTGACAACATCAGATTATCTAACGTACCCGTTTTGGGAATAGTAGCCAATCAGGTAAATCGCAGTAGCAATTCTTACCACTATTACACCCATTACTATGCAGAACGCAAGTAAGTAATAAGTAATAAGTAATAAGTAATAAGTAGCTACGCTATTTACCCTCTTAAATCTTGTAGCTGGATGCTTGCAAGCGGAACATCTCAGCATATAAACCATTTTGTGCCATCAACTGAGAATGAGAGCCAATTTCAACAATTTTGCTATTTCCCAAAACTACAATGCGATCGGCTAACTGTACTGTAGAGAAACGATGACTGACAAAAAAGGTCATTTTTCCAGCGGTGAGGGCGCGAAATTTCTCAAATAGTTCGTATTCGGCGATCGCATCTAAGGCAGCAGTAGGCTCATCCAAAATTAAAATGGGCGCATCGGTCATAAAAGCCCGTGCCATGCCAATTTTTTGCCATTGTCCTCCTGAAAGATCGACACCTCCTTTAAACATTTTGCCCAAGCGAGTATCGTAACCATTGTGGAGATTGTCTACTATCCGATCTGCCCCCGAATCCATAGCTGCTTTTTCGATCCGCAGTTGGTTGTCTCTTTCTAGGAGATTGCCAAAGCCGATATTGTCTTTGGCACTCAGTTGATAGCGGGCAAAGTCTTGGTTTAAAACGCCAATATTAGTATGTAATTCTGATAATTCGATCTCTTGTAAAGGAATATTGTCAATGGTAATTATTCCCGAATCTACATCGTAGAGTCTGGTAATTAATTTTAAGAGAGTAGTTTTTCCCGCACCATTTAAGCCGACTAAAGCAATACTTTCCCCTGGATAAACATCGAAACTAATATTGTGGAGAATTGGTTTATCTGCTTCTGGATAGGTAAAGGTAACATTTTTAATCGACAGTCCTTGTTGAATGGGATGGGGAAAGCCTTGAGGACGAGAAATATTAACAACTTGGGGCTTGAGAGCGAGAAATTCAAAATATTGGGCAACATATAGGTTTGATTCGTAGACTTTGGCAATATTTTCTAAAATTGCGGGCAATAGTTGCTGTGCTTGGCTGAATGCTCCCGTATACATCGTAAAGTCACCTACTGAAATTTCTCCCGCGATCGCTTTAACTAAAGTCCAGCCATAGGCAAAATAAAAACCGCCACTAACCAACACTCCCGATAAACCGCGCATCCTGGCATATTCTGAAGCGATCGCGGCTGATTTACCGTTAAAATCTCGCCGAATCCCGCCCCATTTAGCCAATAAATGCCCTCCTAGATTAAATAACCTTACTTCCTTGGCAAAGTTGGGATTGGTTAAAACCCGTTGAATATAATCGGACAACCGCCCGCTCTCGGTTTCCATGCGGGTCATCCAAAATCGCCTGCCAGAATAGACAATGCTCGTCCAAAAAGCAGGTAAAGCCGTGAAAATTAATAAGGGAATTATGGCTGCATTAAATTGCAATAATAAACCCAATAAACTGATTAGAGTAATACCCTGTCCGAATAAAGTCGTAAACATTTTAAGCACCCTGACGGGATGGGTACTACCGCTATTTTGAGCGCGAGTTAAAGTATCGTAGAATTCTGCCGATTCAAAGTGAGCCAAATCCAGTTGAGTAGACTTTTTTAGCAAGACATAATTGGCATGAAAGACCAAGCGATCGTTAAATATTTGCCCCACATAAAGGTTGGTTTGATTTAACACCGCCTGCAGCATACTGATGCCAAATCGCATTGCCACTAAAACAATTAAAGGTCGCCAAATAAAATTAGTATTACCCCAATTAGCAATTACCAGATCGACGACTGCCTTATTAACCAACAGCATTAAAGCTGGTATCAAAGATTGCAACCCCGTTACGGCTAAAGATAGACATAAAAATAATGGTGTCGCCTCCCAAACTAATTTCAACAGTAGAGGAGTGTTAACTAAGATATCTTGGAGTTTTTTTTTAGAAGTCAAATTAATTCAAGTAATAGGTAATTAAGTAATCAATCAACAGACAAAGATTGTTCGCGCTCTACAATCCAAGCAGCCAAAGCAATATAAAATTTAAAGGTTATCAAGTTATGTGACCGAATATATGATTCCCGCTCGTCCCTCTATTGTCAACGCCAAAACTATTAGACCGATTGCAGCCAGTTCTATTTACGGTATCGTATTCCACGAAGGCTTTATTTGGGCGATCGATTCCCACAATGGCTATCTGCTCAAAATAGATCCAGCTACTAACAATACTACAATTTTAAACAAATATTTCTGGTCGGATTTTATTGGCGCGACGGGTTTAGCTATTACCGAAGATATCCTGTGGTTTACTAATCGAGAATTCGTTTATTGTTGTTCTTTAAAGACGGGAGACTTTGAACCACAGTTATTTTTGCGCTTGCGAGACGATTTAGATGGGATTGCAGTTTTAGATTCGACTATTTATCTTACCTGTCAAAAAGAAGGAAAAGTTCTGATCTACAATCGCCAGACAAGAGAAAAGATAACTCATTTTTATGCTCCTGGTATTGGGCTAGAAAATATTACCATCAAAGACGAAGAAATTTGGTTGAGCGATACTTTAGAACAAACTGTCTATTGTTTGGATCGAGCTACAGGAGAAACAATTTTTAGTGTCTTGACTCCCTTTCCTTCGCCGACTGGTTTAACTTTTGCTGCTGGTAGTGACGGTCAAGAAATTTTATATGTGGCATATGCAGATCGAGAAGTTTATATCCGCGACAATCCCAACGCCGAGCCAAACTACGAGCTGCAATATCGCGATCGCACGTTTATCCATCCCCTATATTTCCATTACTATCCAGAGCGAAAATATGCCCTCTCCAATGGCTATCTGGTGGAAATGTCCTATACAGAAGAAATTTCTCCTTTAGATCGGATTGAGATTGAAGATTTTACTTGGCGAATTGCCTTACCCGCCGAGACAGACAGGCAAAAGATTGTCGAAGTTCAAAGCGTAGGATTGCCCTTTGAAGAAGAGATTCAAGACGGACAGAGAATTGCAGTTTTTAAGTTTGATCGTTTTAATTCCCAACAACGTTACATTTTTGGTTGGAAAGCAGTTTTAGAAGTCTGGAGCATTAAATATCAAATCAACCCCTCAGATTGCGAAGACGTACCCCAACTAGAAGATGAATATCGAGCCAAATATCTCCAAGATAATGATAACTTGGCAATGGATACCGATATAATTCGTCAAGCTGCTGAAAGTGCGATCGGCTCGGAAAGCAATCTTTTACGACAGGTATACAGTATTCGTAACTATGTTTATGACAAACTCTCCTATGGAATCAAACCCCATATTGACACGCCCGATCTGGTTCTCAAACGTGGTGTCGGCTCTTGTGGCGAATATCTTGGTTTGCTTCTAGCCTTGTGTCGCCTCAATGGTATCGCCTGTCGCACGGTTGGCAGATATAAATGTCCCGACGATCCTCTCAAACGCCAGATCCCTCTACAGCCCGATTTTAACCATGTCTGGATGGAGTTTTATCTCCCTGGCTATGGTTGGTTGCCAATGGAATCTAATCCTGACGATTTATTTGAAGGAGGACCATATCCCACCAGATTTTTTATGGGACTATCTTGGTATCATGCAGAAATGGCAAAAGGTACTAGCTTTGAAATAATTACTAGTAAAGGAGAGAAAATAGATAAAGAAACCGTTTCTATTGGAGAATTAGCTCTAAATCACGTCAATTTTGTTATTTTAGAAGAATTAAAACCACAACCTTAAACATTACAGCTAGAAAAGTTGAGCAACTCGACGATACAGCACCGAAGTTAATTGGTTTTCTAGCTCCTGGTATGGAATCCTAAATCAGATTAAAACTAATAGCTCGATCGCCAAATCTTAACGATTGCCCCATAATCTAACTAAGGCGATCGATTGTGACTTTGCTCGATCGAGTTGGTTGACAAAATTAGTGTCATAGCCACAATAACAAATATAGAATCAGATTAACTTTTCTGAGTGACAATTAGCAGTCACCATTTTGACAAGAGCAGAAAAATCTAAAATATAAGGAGTGAGGAGTGGGCAAAAAACATCAATTTATTAAAACGATCGGTTTGACTACTAGTATTTTTCTCGGTAGTACACCCATAGTTATTGCCAATGAAGTTCCCGATTTTAGCTCTATAGGCTTAACGTCAGACTTATTAGCGCAATCATCTAACAATACTCAAAATAGTACCCAAGATATTATCAAACCAGCCCAAAAGCCGATTGATAGTACAGAAACTTTAAATCCTAGTGCCAATCCTCTATCATTTCCGACTCAAGCTGAAGAAGTGGAATTAGACTTGGAAAAACCGATTACGCTACAACAGGCGATCGAATTATCCCTGAAAAACAATAAAGACGTGCAGGCAGCTAGGATTGAGGTAGAACAATCAGTCGCAGCTTTAAGAGAAGCTAGAGCAGCACTTTTTCCCACAATCGACTTTGGTAGTGGTTTGAGCTATGGCAATAGTGCTTTTTTAGATAGTCAAATCGAACAAAGTCTGGAATCGCGAGCGGAAGATTTGCAAGAAGACAATCCTGGTCTTACTGACGAACAAGCCTTAGATGCAGCAGAGTCGAGCTTTACTAATACTAGCTCGGCTAACTTTAATTTCAATAACGATTTATCCTTAACTTATAATATTTATCAAGGTGGTGCTAGAGGTGCCACCATCAGAGCTTCTCAAAAGCAACTGCGGTCTACAGAACTAAATTTGGAAACCATTGTCGAACAGATTAGATTGGATACTGCCACAGATTATTACAATCTACAAAATAGCGACGCTCAGGTTGAAATTGAAAGAGCATCGGTAGAAGATGCCCAGCAAACTCTTAGAGATGCACAATTGCTAGAAAGAGCAGGTTTGGGAACGAGATTTGATGTCTTACGAGCAGAAGTCGAATTAGCCCAAGCACAACAAAGGTTAAACACTGCTATGGCAAATCAAAATATAGCTCGCCGACAGCTAGCAGAAACATTGAGTGTTTCTCACGATACAGATTTATCCACCGCCGATAAAATTGAAGAAGCAGGAACATGGGAACTTTCCTTGTCTGAAAGCATCGTCCGAGCTTTTAAAAACCGTGCTGAATTAGAGCAACTACTATTACAAAGAGAAATTGGAGAGGAACAACGTACGATCGCTTTATCTCAGGTAAGACCGACAGTTAGTGCTAGTGCTAACTATTCCTTAGATAATGACTTTGAAAACGATACTGTAGATTTTAATGATAGCTACAGCGTAAGTTTAAATTTGCAATGGCGGTTATTTGATGGTGGGGCAGCGCGAGCTTCTGCCAGACAATCGGAAAAAGATATTGAAATTGCCGAAACTCAATTTGCCAACCAACGCAATCAAATTCGCTTTGCTGTCGAGCAAGCATTTTTTGGTTTAGAAGCAAATAAGGAAAATATTGGTACTGCTACCAAAGAAGTAGAATTAGCCGAAGAAAGTTTGCGCTTGGCTCGTTTGCGTTTCCAAGCAGGAGTGGGGACTCAAACAGATGTAATTGAAGCTCAAACCCAGCTAACTACGGCTCGCGGTAATTTACTTTCTTCAATTATTGATTACAATCAATCCTATGCAAATCTGCAAAGACAAGTTTCTAATATTCCTGATAATGGTTTGCAAGATTTACCTTAGCATTGAACATCGAGCATTAAACATTGAGCGTTGAAACAGTCGATCTGAAGCATAGAGATCAACAAAATAAACATTGGACTTGGTGGTGTTTTTGTTGGAGTGTGGCAATATGGCCTCTGTTTCCAGCAATGGGAGCAGTGGGACTGTTTGTTTTGAGTTGCAAAATTTGGCAGTCTAACTATCGGGAAATAATCGCTAGTCCTCTCAATCGAAGTCTGGGAATATTAACTGCCTTACTAATTATTAGTTCTATTGTGGCGGAATATCCTCAAGAAGCTTGGTTGGGTATGGCTAATTTTGTCCCTTTTTTCTGGATGTTTGTTGCTTTGAGAGAATTAGTTAAACAACCAATCCAATTGAAGCAATTATCGTGGAGCTTGATTTTTCCTTCCTGGCTGATAGTGATGTTGGGTTTTGGTCAACTATATTTACTTTGGGATACTCCCACCATCCTAGAGTCTATTTTAGGTTGGGAATTAGTACCCCAAGGAATCCCTGCTGGCAGAATGTCTTCGGTGTTTATCTACACCAACTTTTTAGCGATTTATTTAGCGATCGCTTTTACTTTAACTTTTGGTATGTGGTTGGATACGTGGCAGCAAAAATTTCAACCTAAAAAGATTTGGAGTTTGTTACTATTGACGGCGATTTTATTAGCAGATCTTAGCGGTTTAATTCTAACTAGCTCTCGTAATGCTTGGGGACTAGCTGTAATTGCTTTTATGGCATATGCCCTATACATGGGCTGGCAATGGCTTGTTTGGGGCATTTTAGGCGGTGCTATGTCGATTTTGTGGGCAGCTTTTGCTCCGAATCTCGGCGGAACACAATTGAGAACGATTGTTCCTGCTTTTTTTTGGGAAAGACTTGCCGATACTAGTTATGTTCGTCCCATAGAAACCCTCAGAATTACTCAATGGCAATTTTGCTGGGACTTAATTAGAGAAAGACCTTGGTTTGGTTGGGGCTTGCGTAACTTCACTCCCCTTTACGAAGCTAAAATGAATTATTGGTTTGGACATCCCCATAATTTATTTTTAATGCTGGGTGCAGAAACGGGAATCATCGCCACTATTTTATTAATAGTTATAGTAGGCGCGATCGCTTTTCGTTCGGTCAAATTATTAATTGATTGGCAGGGAAATAATTCGGACAAGTTAATTTACTTTAGTTTTTTAATTACCTTTTTATCTTGCACCCTATTCAATTTGCTAGATGTTACTATTTTCGATTTGCGCGTCAATACTTTGGCTTGGATTATCTTGGCTGCGATCGCACAGAATGAGTTTTTTAAGAATTAAGCATGAAATATTGAGATTTTTAAAGATTTCTTGAAATGTCCGTAGATTCCTCGTGGTCGTTTTTTTGACTTCAAAAATACGATATAAATAATTACATGAGTAATTTACCTAATGTATTTTGGTAGAGAAAACGTTTTGACGGGAGAAAATGCCGAGGAAACCTCGGCTTATTCCACTCCCGTGTTGACAAATAATTGCAAGGCTATCGCTCCAGGAAAACCAGTTAAACCTTGGCAACAGTGGGGTTTGAACTTGGCTTCTCGCATCTATGGTGGGCGAGATGTAGTGATGGCGATCGATCTCACTGAAAGTGTTGGTTTGAATGCCGAGGGGCGTTTGCGTCTGACTCAAATTATTGAGGATAGTTTGCAGTCAGGGGATACGGTATATGTATTGCCTTTTGCATCCAAGGTTAATCCTTTGCAGCCCGATATCGATCCTTTATCCCCGCAACAGGGTATTAAGTTTCGGGGGAAAACGGAAGATGTAGAAGCTATTTTAAATGTCCTACCCTTTGAATCGAATATTAGCCTCAGCAATACCGATATTCAAAATGCTGAGTTATTTACCTACAAAGGTTTGGCGCAACTCAATCAATGTCGTCTGGCGGAAAATAACCCACTAAAACCCCAGTCTATTGTTTGGCTGACGGATGCACCACTTTTAACCGATCCTGGTATTGATTCGGTGACTTGGATTGAAACCCCAGCTAATAGTCCTTTTCGACGTAGTGATTCTCAATTAAGTAAGGATAGAGAGAATTGGCTGCAAGCTTTACCGATTGAAAAGCGATCGCAAACTATTACTACCGATAACAATCGCACCTACGAGCTTTCCATAGTAGATATTGCTCCTACAGTACAGGAATTCTGTACCCCCGCACCAGGAGGGAAAGAAACCTGTTTGGTAACGCCCTACGTCCTAAAATTGCTACTATTTCCCACTATATTCACAATTATCCTATTAGGTATCGGTGGTATTTCGGCTAGATATGCAATAAGTCTTAATAAAAAGTGGAAAATCAAAGTTACATTTGAATCGGACGAAGATAAAGAACCCCAAACTTGCTATCTCAAACACCAACAAAAAATTGCGATCGGCGATAATAGTTTAAATGCCATAACCTGCCCTGACGAAGAATTAAGAGGGAGACTAATTAGGCGGGGCAATAAATTATATTTAAAACCAACAAGAAATGAGCCTATTTTTTATCGCGATCGCGAAGTAGACAAAGAGATAGAAATAACTCGCGATCGCTTTACGATTAATTGCCCCGTTAACGGTCAAGATTTTGAAATCAGTGTGAAAGTTTTTCGCTAGTATTTTTTCAAAGTAACTAAATTAAACCCATGAAATTTGAATCCAATCAAT
>NZ_JBZNBU010000077.1:0-4383 GCF_058530065.1 Waterburya sp.
GCAGAGGGCAGAAGGCAGAGGGCAGAAGGCAGAGGGCAGAAGGCAGAGGGCAGAAGGCAGAGGGCAGAAGGCAGAGGGCAGAAGGCAGAGGGCAGAAGGCAGAGGGCAGAAGGAAGATAATAGTTGGAAGCAAGTAAGATTATTGTAACTAATCAAACGGACTTGATATAACATCGAACAAAAGATGATAAATAATAAATGCTCGATGAAATAGCGATCTCTAAGTTAATAATTATCGTCAAATCTTAAACCCCGTCTACTTTTTTTGGGATTTAAGAATATTGTTAATTTGTTCTGGTAATTCTAGAGGACGAAAAGGTTTGGTAATTACCCCCGCTAAATCTAATGTAGCTAATTCGGGAGCGATCGCCGATTGAGTTTTGGCAGTCATTAAAATTACGGGAATAGTTGCGGTTTGGCGATTGGCTTTAAACTGCTTAAGGGTTTCTTTGCCATCCCATTCGGGCATCATTAAATCTAATAAGATGATTTCTGGCTGCATGGTTATTGCTAATTCTAAGCCTTCTTTCCCACTACTAGCAGCGATCGCATTCCAATCTGATGCCATTTCTAATCCCATTTGGGCGATGTCTTTAACATCGTCCTCGTCGTCAATAATTAAAATAGTTTTGCTCACGGTCGGTCTGTGTGGTTAAATTCAATTAGACTAATCTAAACTGGAATCGGGAAGAACTAGAGAAACATAGCAAAAAACGATCGCCTTGCCCAACAGACAACAAGCGATCGCCCCTATAAAGTTAGTACCATGTAGCAGTTAGCTTATTTTTCGTTTCTGGGTACTTTGGTTTGCAGACATCTGACCAAGACTTTTATCTCTTCCAAAAAGGCATCCAAGTCAAAATCCAAACCATTAAGATATGCACTTATCCCAACGCTATGTTTGGCATAGTTGACTGCTTCTTGAATCTCTTCATCAGTCGCCCCATAGACTTTAGCTAGGGCAATATGAAAAGGTGCGCAGAATTGACATTTGGTTTCTGCGTGGATCGCAATCCCCATCAGCTGTCTATATTTCAAAGGAATCACGGGATCTTTTGCGGGATAGGGTGCTGGAATCAGAGGTGCAAATTCAAAGTGTCTAAATAGTTCCCATTCAAAGTTGAGCGTGCTGTCAGGAAAACTAAAGCCTTGGTCTTGAAATAAACCAGGTATGTTGCCACAGAGGGCATCTTCGATTCTTTGCTCTACTTCTCTACGGGAACAGGGTGCGCCACAAGCAGGAACTGGTTTGGGTAGTGGTGTAGTTGTCATAATGTTTTATTCCTAACGTTTTCTGTTTTCAAATTAAAAGGCGTTCGGGAATAAATAGAGAATAAAAAAAATTTTCAAAGTTGTTATTTTTAAGAGATATTTATTGAATTTAAAATATCTTCATAAATTATCAACCGAGGGCAAATCGATATAAAAAGTACTGCCTTTACCCAACTCGCTTTCTACCCAAATCTTGCCGTTATGTCTCTCAACAATATGACGACAGATCGCTAGACCCAAACCCGTTCCTCCTTTGCTGCGAGAGTCGGAAGCGTCTACTTGTTGGAAACGTTCAAAGATGAATTCTAATTTATCTGGGGGAATACCTCTACCCGTATCCCGAACGGAAATTAAACAGCTATTTTCTATTACCGCAGCCTGCAATTCCACCATCCCCCCTGGTTGGGTAAATTTAATAGCGTTGCTTAGTAGATTAGTTAAAGTCTGCAACATGCGATCGCCATCTAAATTTAAAACTACATCGCACGATTCTAATACTAGTTGTACCTCGGCTATAGCTGCCATTGCCTGCATGGTTTCGGTAGCCTGAACTAGCAAGGGTCTGAGGTTGCACTCAACAGGTTCGATCGCGATTTTGCCCGACTTCATGCGTTCGAGATCGAGGATATCATTCACCAAACGGATCAATCGTTCGCTGTTGCGAATCGCTACCTGAAGAATTTGTTTACCGCGATCGCTTAACTGTCCCAACCTACCAGAATTTAAGAGGTCTAATGCGCCAATGGTAGATGTCATCGGGGTGCGTAATTCGTGACTGACTAAGGAAATAAATTCATTTTCGAGGCGTTTGCGTTCGGTAATATCATTGAGTATTTGTAAAATACATCGGTTGCCGTTCAGTTCGATCGACTCCATTGAAAGCAATACTGTTGTAACTCGACCCGATTTGGTAGCGAATTCTAATTCTAGGTTGCGAACAAATTCCTGAGTCTCAATTTTTTTTAACGCCTGTTGATAGGTTGCTAAAGCAGACTCCGAATAAATCTGTTCGATCTTTTGGTTAATCACTTCTGCTGCATCATAACCACTCATTTGCAGGAAACTGTTGTTAACTTCCAACACTTGTCCATCTTTGTATGTTGCGATCGCAATCGGGTTAGGACAAGCACGGAAGGCTTTGGCAAACTTATCTTCGGCTGCGGTTTTTTCGGCTATTTCTTGCTGTAGCTGAATGTTTTGGGTTTCGAGTTTAATTTGTAAATTGCGGATAGTTAAATGGGTATCGAGTCTGGCAAGAACTTCCTCTACTTGAAATGGCTTGGTGATGTAGTCTACTCCCCCCACAGCAAACGCTTTCACCTTATCAAACACATCCCCCAAAGCACTAATAAAAATTATCGGAATATCTTTAGTGCGATCGTCTGTTTTTAGTTGCTGACATACCTCATAACCGTTCATCTCTGGCATTTTTACATCCAGCAAAATTATGTCTGGCGGTACCGCCTTTGCCCCCCTAATTGCGGTAGAACCTTTAGTCACGCTGCGTACCTTGTAACCCTTATTCGTAAGCATCTGAGACAACAAAGTCAAGTTTTCGGGAGTGTCGTCAATAGCTAATATATCGGCTTTGGGCGGATGGTGGCGTTCTTTAAACACGGTCGTTACCCAACTCGTCTATCTCAAATATACTGCAACTCAAGTTACCTACCTCCCGTAATATCGATAAAAGAACCAGTGGTATATGAAGCTTCATCAGATAGTAACCACAAAATTGCTGTTGCCACCTCAATTGCTCGACCACCTCTTTTCAGAGGAATAAATTGTTTTACTCTTTCAATCCGATTTGGTTCGCCTCCACTGGCATGAATTTCGGTGTCAATAAAACCAGGACGTACCGCATTAACTCTAATTTTCTCTTCGGCAACTTCCTTTGCTAGTCCAATAGTTAGCGTATCGATCGCCCCTTTGGAAGCAGCATAGTCTACATATTCTCCAGGTGAACCGAGGCGGGCAGCACCCGATGATACATTTACGATTGCTCCTCCTAGACCCCCATATTTGGTAGACATTCGTTTAACTGCTTCTCTGGCACAGAGAAAACTGCCAATAATATTGGTGGCAAAGACGCGATGTAATCGATCTGCACCCATATCCTCAACCCGCATTTGTTGCTCTAGAATCCCTGCATTGTTCACCAGTGCAGTTGCTGTTCCGAGTTGTTCTTCTACCCGATCGAATAGAGAAATTACATCAGCTTCGTCAGCCACATCAGCAGCAACAGCGATCGCTTTGCCTCCTAGTTGTTGAATCTGGTCAACGACTTTTTGGGCAGCTTTTTGATTGTGGAGATAATTGACACCAATAGCATAACCCCGTTTGGCAGCAAGAAGTGCAGTAGCAGCACCAATGCCACGACTAGCACCCGTGACGATCGCGACTTTTTTCATAATTGTTCTAAACTCTGGTTAAAGACTACTAATCATTCTTGATGGCTTGACTGGGGTAAGACATTTCTAAAACGATCGCATCTCCATCGGCAACAAAATAGCCGTGAACTTCTCCTGGAGGACGACTGGCATAGTATCCTGGTTCTAACCACACATCGAACGCTTTATCGTATAACTTCCCTGCAACGACAAATATTTCTTCGGGATAATCGTGGCTTTTTGCCCCAAATTCTTCAGTAGAATAACCACTTTTAAATTTAGTCAATCGAGTATAGTCCCCCGTTACGGGATCTTCAGCAATAGTTAGTTGAGTGATATTTCCCTGTGAACCTTCAACTACTTCCCAAGCTGCATCTTGTTCTGGAGAAAGAGGATTCCAATAAGTTCTGGTAGATTTCATATGAAGCTTAGTAATTTGATTCAATTTTCTATTGTGATATGAGAATGAGAAGAAATAGGGATTTTTATCGCAGAAGCTTTATCAATGAACAATGGACAATGGACAACGGTTAAATATTAAATCTTATTTAAACCGCGTCCAAATAGAAAACTGGAGTTTGAAGTAGTAGGTCATCAAGCTTGATTTGAGGAATGAAATAGTTGAGAATTAACTGGTTGCTGATAATGTCCTAATAGATGCCGAAGAAGAAATACATCGTTTCCCTAACTCCTGAAGAAAGACAAGAGCTTGAGCAATTAACCA
>NZ_JBZNBU010000078.1:0-16310 GCF_058530065.1 Waterburya sp.
AAATAGAAACCATGCGAACAAATACACTGTTTTAGTTTCCTAGAGCCTAAAGCCTAAAGCCTAAAGCCTAAAGCCTCGAAACGACAAAGGGCTTGCCCGCATGTACTTTGAATCGTAAGGAAATTAATTAGAACGACTATACTTGTTAAAATAATATTATCTAGAAAAAAAAGAAACTTTTCCATCTAAAAGTAGATATCGAATATCTATTAAAATAAATAGAGCCAATTAAGCTAGTGCGATAGTTAACAACTATTTGCTAAAAATTGTTCGTCCGCTATCTAGTTCAAACAAATGAATATTATCGATTTCAACACCTATCCAAAGACGATCGCCGATCTCCACCAGACGATCTGGAGGTAGAGATATGATTAATGTGCGATTAGCATCTTCTACCAAACTAGCAGAGATATAGGTTTCGTTGCCCAAAGCTTCTACTAAATCAACCCGAACTTGGATGCTCAATTTACTTTCTTCGGTCAAATAAAAATGCTGGGGACGAATGCCTAAAATAACTGTTTTTTCTTTAGCCAATCCTAAATTCAGTTGAGAACTTTGAGGTAAATTTAATTCAAAAGCTCGATGAACTATTTTAGTCGAATCAATTAAATCTACCTGTAAAAAATTCATGGGTGGCGAACCAATAAACTCAGCTACAAAACGGTTGGCAGGACGATTATAAATTTCTAAAGGAGGTGCTATTTGTTGAATTTGTCCGTTATTCATGACAGCAATGCGATCGCCCATAGTCATCGCTTCTGTTTGATCGTGAGTTACATAGATCGTGGTAGTTTTTAACTGTCGTTGAAGTTGGACAATTTGAGCGCGGGTTTGGGCGCGCAGCTTGGCATCTAGATTGGATAGAGGTTCGTCCATTAAAAAAACTTGAGGATTGCGGGCGATCGCTCTACCTAATGCTACCCTCTGTTTTTGTCCCCCTGAAAGTTCTTTAGGCAAACGATTCAACAAAGATTCTATCTGTAACAAACTGGCAACATATCGCACTCGCTCTCTAACTGTTTTTTCCTTTTTGGGCATATACCGCAAGCTGTGAGGTAAATTGCGAGTCAAAGCCAGCAATAAATCTTCTAAAACGTTTTGAATCGATAATTTTTGCTTATTAGCAGATATACGATAATTGCGTCGCAAACCAAAAGCAATATTATCGTAAATTTTCAGATGAGGATATAAAGCATAATTTTGAAATACCATGGCAATATCTCTAGCTTTGGGGGGTAAATCGTTGACCGAGCGATCGCCAATAATGATTTTCCCTCCAGTTAGTTCTTCTAAGCCAGCTAATAAACGGAGCAAAGTACTTTTACCGCAACCAGAAGGACCTACCAATACCAAAAACTCTCCATCTTCAACGGTAAAGTTAATATCTCGCAAGACATTTATCTGTTTGGATTGCTTTACTTTTTCTCCCTCGATTGCTTCGGCAATCTGGTGGTTATTTTTGCTGGAGCTAGAATAGCTTTTATAGACATTTTCGACTACAACCTGTGCCACTATAAAACCTAGATTGACTAGAAGTTTATCTTGCTCAGTAATGCTAGCACTTTTGTTATCAATCTGCTCGACTCCAAATAAATTTCAAGTAGTGTTCTGGAAAGTCTTGTTTATCAAAGTTCACCAGGATTGAGAATATTTTGGCTAACTATGTTACATTGATCGACAAACCTATTAGAAAGAACCACTATTGATAGTTAATGGTCAAGTTTCTTAAGTTATGAATGAGATTGACGAGCTTAAAGAAGAATTAAAGCAAGCACAATTGGCTTATCAAATGGCTGCACAGATGAGCCAATTTAAAGCGGGTTTTTTGGCTCGCACCTCCCATGAAATCAGATCTCCTCTTAGCAGCATGATTGGGTTGCATCAGCTAATCTTATCAGATCTTTGCGAGAGTCCTGAAGAACAAAAAGAATTTATTGCTCAAGCTTATCAGTCGGCATTAAAACTTTTGAAATTAATTGATGAAATTGTTGCTGTTTCTAAGACAGAATATGGTAGCAATCGTTTAAATCTAGAATCTCTTCAAATAGCAGAAATTTTTGGCGAAATCGATCGCCTGACTCATCTTCCAGCAGCCAATCGTAACTTAAATTTAGTTATAGTATCTCCCGATCCTCAAATTGTCGTTTATGCCGACCGTTCTCGTTTGATTCAATTAATTTTTAATTTAATTGATAGCGGTATTTCATTAATGAAAACGGGTTCAATTCAACTATCTGTTAGTAAAGTTGATACGGATATAGTAACTTTAGAAATTGATTTGGAATGCCCTATTTCTCTTTGGCAAGAACAAGAAACAGTAGAGCCTAATTTTGAAGGCAAAGATTTAGCAGAAATACGTCAGTTTTTACAGGATATTAGTCTTTCTCCCCCCATGAAACTCTTATTATCCAAAACATTATTAGAAACAATGGGTGGAAGTCTGGAAATTTTAGACTGTAGCGATAGTAGCGATCGACAAACCCTGACTAAAATAATCTTAAACTGTAAAGTAGATGATGAGAAAGTTAAGAGCTAATAACTAATAGTTGATAAATTAGAAATAATAACTGCTAAACCTAGCTAATGCCCTTAACCTAAACAACAGCTTTAGTAATGATGTTTGCTTTGTTGAGAACATTCTCTATCCCAGCACTTTCTAAATAAATTAATTTGATATAAATACCAAAAATGTCTAAAATTCCAGACAGAATATTTATCAAAGACTTGCTGATTAAAATATTGCCAAATTAGATTGGTTGTTAGTTTAATTTTTCTGTTCATGGAAAAAATCCTTTATTAAAATAAAAATTGGTTTTAAATTTATTGAGAATTTGGATCGTTAAATTCCCCCTCTTTTATTAATTTGCCCAATTTTTACCCCTTCCCCTTGGTCGGAATTGCCTAAAATTGTTTAAATATAAAGAAAACATTAAGTAGTCTTACTAATTGCCAAACAGCAACAAATCTGTATAATTCCAGTTAGGAAAGTTAAAATAGTTGTGGATTATAAAAGATCTAATAATTAGATGCACTGCGAGTAATTTCTAGAGTTATTTTGCCTCCAAAGTCGGGAATGGGGGCTGCGGGTTTGGATAGCTTTACACAAACGCGATCGACCTTCTTAATACTTAATATCCGATCGGCGATCGCACTAATTAGCTTTTCTACCAAATGAAATTTAGATGTTGTAATTAATTCCTTGACAGCTGCGATCGCCTCGCGATAGTCTACAGTGTCCTCAATATTATCGCTGTTTCCTGCGGGGTTTAAATCTAGCCACAAAGTCAGATCGACTTCAAACCATTGTCCCAATACTCGTTCTTCGGGCAAATAACCTACGTAACCGTAAGCGCGAATACCATTTACTTGAATTGAATCCGACATAATTAAACTAGCAAGTAATATAAAGCAAATAAGAATTTACCACGACTAACCCAGGATTTATCCCTCTTTTAAAGAAAATTTTAGGCGATCGCCCCTAAAAATCAACTGTTTTATCGATCTTTTGCCAGATGCTAGCCAAGACTTAGCAACGAACAACAAACATGAACCTTTTCTGCATATATCGAGGAATTTTAACCTATAGAGATATACTTAACTCTTAAAATAAATCAATAAAAAAACGATGTGTCCCCGCGTCAAAGCCCGTCCTAAACCAGCCCCAGACTCGAAGCTAGCTAAGTTGTGGATTTTGCTAGTCGGGGTAAATCAATATCAAGATAGTCAAAATTTGCCTTCGCTGCAATATTCGGCTTTAGATTGTCAGGGTTTGGGGGAAGCACTCAAGGAAGCTACGGCTAGTTTTACTGCCAAAGAAGTAATTATTCATCACG
The DNA here is from genome assembly GCF_058530065.1 of Waterburya sp. Lineage (NCBI taxonomy): Bacteria > Bacillati > Cyanobacteriota > Cyanophyceae > Pleurocapsales > Pleurocapsaceae > Waterburya > Waterburya sp. The sequence goes on from NZ_JBZNBU010000078.1 coordinate 3,834, forward strand.
ATTTTGTCAGCCAGCGTCCCAATATTGAGGAAGTGAGAGACAGTATCGATCGCATTGTGAAGTCGGCAAAGGCTAACGATACGATTCTGTTTTATTTTTCGGGACACGGTATTTTAGAAAAGACTACCCAGCAGGTAGTTTTATGTCTGGGGGATACTCAGACGGAAAAGTTGTTAGAAACTGGCTTGCCTTTGAATAGTTTATTAAAGCAAGTTAGCGATAGTGCGGCTAACCAGCAACTAGTTTGGTTGGATGCTTGTCATAGTGGCGGGATGACTTTGCGGGGTACATCGAGAATCCCTATAAAAGATACTAGTACTCGCATGGTGGAAGTATTGCGCCATAAAGCAGCAGAAAGTAAGGGCTTTTATGCTTTATTATCTTGCGATCGCGCCCAGCAGTCTTGGGAGTTTCCCGAATTGGGACATGGGGTATTTACTTATTATTTGATGCGGGGTTTGCGAGGGGAAGCAGCCGACGCACAAGGAACAATTGAAGCGGATGCTTTGTATCAGTATGTTTATCATCAAACTCTCCGTTACATCGATAAAACCAACCAACAAATTCGCCTAATTAACCAACAAAAAAGCAGTCGGGGGGAAAGAAGATTGCGATCGGAATTTCCTTTACAGACTCCCAAAAGGATTGTCGAGGGTTTTGGAAAGGTAGTTTTAGGCAAGCGATCGCGAGAACAATTAGATATTAATCCCCGTCAGGCTTTGGTAGTGGATGGGGGAGTTAAAGCTAACCGCACTACTTTGGCTTTAAGTCAGATCTTGCAAGCAGGGGGTGGATTTAATCTCAGGTATTTTCCTCAAACTAACGAATCTTGGTCTTCGGTCAAGGGTGCGATCGCTAGTTGTTTGCATTCTTTAGAAGGCAGAGGACAGGTAGGGGCGTTTCGCAAAACGCCCTTACAGATTGCTACCGCCCTATTGTATTTGCGAGGGAAGATTGAAATTGATAATACGGGAGAGTCCTATTTAGTTTTGGGAGACAATACCCGTATCTCTCGATCTTGGTTGCGGAAAATTCTCCGAGATTCTCATACAAGCCAACAGATTGTTATTTTAGATTGCCCTGGTAAGTATTCAGTCCAAGACTGGATCGAAGATTTGCGTCTCGAAGCTGACAGGGGACAATGTTTGATTGCGGCTAATTCTCCCTTAAATGATTCGGGGTTGTTTGCAGAAGCTATCTTAAATACCCTCAAGAATGCAGATCCAGAAGTGGGTTTACCCATCGCTGCTTGGATTACTCAGTTGCAAATTGCCTTAGCAAGTACGGGAGTTGTGCCTCAAGTTTGGTTATCTGGCACTCAGGGGGTAATTGAAGTACTCCCGCCTGAAAATAATACTGGGGGAAGTTCTGTTTCTTTGGATTTGGGTATCTGTCCTTATATGGGCTTACAAGCCTTTGATGAGAATAGTGCGGAATATTTTTATGGTAGAGAATCTTTAGTCCAAAAACTATTAAACCAAATTAACCACAATCTAAGTATGGCGGTGGTGGGTGCTTCGGGAAGCGGTAAGTCTTCGGTAGTGCGGGCGGGGTTATTGGCGCAACTGCAACAGGGCAAACAAATTCCTGGTAGCGATCGCTGGTGGTTGGGGAGTATGCGCCCTAGCAGTCAACCTATTAAAGCTTTGGCAGATGTTTTAGTCGATCCTGGGAGTAAGGGAGAACAAGTTAGAGAAAAACTGCAAATTGAAGGTTTACTCTATCAAGGAGTAGAAGGTTTTGTCCGTTGGTTGCGCGATCGCCCCGAAACAATGGTTTTACTGGTAGTAGATCAGTTTGAAGAGTTGTTTACCCTCGCAGGAGACAAAGAGAGACAAGACTTTATCGAATTAATTTTAGGGGCGTTAAAATTTGCGGGCGATCGCTTTAAGTTAGTTTGTACGATTCGGGCGGATTTTGTGGCTACTTGTTTAGAAATTCCCGAATTAGCTCTTATTTTGCAGCAAAACAGCGTATTAGTCCCTCCCTATCTTACGGTCGCCGATTATCGTCGGGCGATCGTCAAACCTGCCCAACAGGTAGGCTTAGAAGTGGAATCTGGTTTAGTGGAAGTATTATTACAAGATTTAGATCGATCAGCGGGAGATTTGCCCCTGTTGCAATTTGCCCTACAAAAACTGTGGGAAAAACGAGAAAACGGCAAATTAACCCTCAAAGCATACCAGAAGCTAGGCAAAGTCCAAGGGGCGTTAGAAAAACAGGCACAGGCAGTATACGATCGCTTGGATGCTGAAGCCCAAGACTGTGCTAGATGGATTTTTCTCAATCTAACTCAACTAGGAGAGGGTACGGAAGATACTCGTCGTCGCATTACTAAATCGGAATTGGTAGTCGAAAAATATCCCGAAGAATTAATCGAACGCACATTAAAAACTTTAACCGATGCCAAACTATTAGTAGTTAACCTCGATGACGGTACTAGTTTGGGACAAAGCCGTAGTGCCAACCCTCCCGAAGACGACGAGTTGTTTTTAGAAGCAATGCGTCAAGAGGCGACAGTGGAAGTCGTTCACGAAATTTTAATTCGTCATTGGTCTAGTTTGCGTTGGTGGCTGGAAGAAAATCGTTCTCGATTGCGATTGCAACGACAAATCGAACAGACTGCTAATTTGTGGCAACAAAAGGACAAGCAAGATGATTTCTTATTACGCGGGGCGCGTTTGGCAGAAGCGGAAGAGATTTATATTAAATATACCGATGAGTTATCAGATACTGCCAAAGAATTCGTGGCAGCCTGTATCGATGCCAGACTAGCAGAACAACAAGAAGCTAAAAAACGTCTCCGCAAGGCACAGTTAACCGCTACTGCCTTGGGTATCTTAGGACTAGCTGCGACAGCTTTTGGTGTGGGTGCTTATCGCCAAAAATTAATTACTCAACTAGAAAACATCGACAGTTTAAATTCCGTTGCCGAGGCACAATTACTATCCAACCAACAGTTAGAATCTCTTACCACTAGCGTCAAAGCAGGAAAGCAATTAAAACAAATAAAAGGCATCGGTAGAAAACTAGTCGGCGAGAATAACTGGCAGTCAGCCCAACATAAAACCACCGCCACCTTACAACAGTCTATTTACAACACCCAAGAATCAAACCGTTTTAACTATCATTCAGAGAAAGTTAATGCAGTAGATGTTAGCAGTGATGGCAAAATAATTATTACTGTTGGCGATGACAACAAATACACTGTACTAACAGATGGGTCGATTCCCAACCGCAGAGATATAAATGCCTATAGTTTGATACATGACAATCTAATTACCAGCGTGGCAATTTCTCCCAGCTTAAATAACTGTCTGGAAAATGCCTCATCAAACACCAATGAGTGCCAAAGCGATCGCGATTATTCTTTCGCTACTTCTAGTGCGGACAATACTATTAAGCTGCACAAAATAGCCTTTAATTCTAATGGTACTGACACTGAAATAGCCAGCCAAACTCTAACAGGACATCAAGATTGGGTTACAGATGTTGCCTACAGTCGCGATGGCAAGATACTAGCTTCCTCTAGTCGAGACGGTACGATTAAACTCTGGAAAAATGATGGAACTCTGATTACTACTTTGACGGGTCATCAAGGTTGGGTCAATACCATTGCTTTCGATCGCTTAAATGATTTTGGGAACGAATACATTTTGGCTTCTGGTGGAGAAGATAACAATCTAAAACTTTGGTTGGTAGATCTTGACGGAGGAAGAGAAATCAAAACAATTTCAGGACATCAAGATCGCATTAATGATTTAGTTTTGACGATTAACCCCAACCCCAGTCAGCAAGATACATTGCTCGATCGCTTATCTTTATGGTCTGCTAGCGACGATCGGACGGTTAAACTTTGGCAGCTAAATGATGGCAATTTAATTAATTCTTATCAACATCCAGAAGCAGTTGCTACTCTTATCCCTTTAAGTACTAACACCCTCGATCTTTTTGCTACAGCCACTCAAAATGGCAAGATTTATATTTGGCATCGAAACAATGTTTTAAAACAAACTATCTTCGCCCATAACGGCGCAATTACCGATCTAAAATTACTGCCAAATCAGAATACCCAAAACCAAAATTATGATGAATTAATCTCTACGGGAGTAGATAAAACTACTAGAGTTTGGCAAATAAGCGATCGCAATACCGAAGACACTATCTATTCTGTTAAAGCTAACCCTTCATTAAAATCTCAATTTGTAACTGGAGGATGGGACGGCAAAATAAATATCTATGAAACTTCTAACTCTCTTCCCATTGCCAAAGCTACTATATCTGCTCATGAAGATGCTATTTCACAACTAAAATATAGCCCTAATGGCAAGGTAATTGCTACTGCAAGTTGGGATAAAACTATTAAAATTTGGGATGCGGAAACAGGAGAATTAATCGATACTTTAACAGGACATAATGACGGAGTTCATAGTATTGCTTTTACCCCCGATGGTCAGACTTTAATTTCTGGTAGTGAAGATAAAACAATTAAAATTTGGGATATTTCCGATCAAGCAAAATTAATTAAAACACTATCAGGACATACCGATAGTATTAAAGCGGTTACTGTTAGTTCTGATGGTAAGTTAATTGCTTCTGGTGGCTACGACAATAAAATTAAAATCTGGAATATTCAAGGGAAATTACTACAAACAATTGACGCTCATAAATTAGCAATTACTTCCTTAGCTTTTATCCCCAATGGTAATACTTTAGCTTCTGCCAGTTGGGATAATAGTATTAAACTTTGGTCGATCGCGGAAGATGGCAAGACTAATAAATTACTCCATACTTTAACGGGACATCAAGACGGAGTAACAACAATTAGCCTCAATTCCGATGGTAGTTTACTGGCTTCTGGTAGTGGCGATCGCACTATCAAATTATGGGATACTAAAACGGGGGAACTCGTCAAAACTCTACGAGGACATACCAGTCAAATCAATAGTTTGGCATTTAGTAGCGACGACAAATCTATTATTAGTGGCGAGGAACAACAGGGTTTATTCTGGTGGAATTTAGACTTAGATAATCTCTTAACTCAAGGATGCGATCGCTTGTACGATTATTTATCAACCAATCCTAATGTAAAAGAAAGGGATCGAAAACTTTGTCAGTAATTTGTCGATACTTCACAGACTTATGGGTAAAGCCAAGAGTAATAACTGAAAACTGGACAAATATTGATTTAGATGTTATATTTCTGCGGTTGATTAGCCTGGAACAAACTTGGGGAGCAAAAGGCAAACAAGCTGGGCGATATGCGATCGATTGTTAACGATCGACTAACCAATAACAACCCTAGAAGATGATCGAATTTTACGAAGCTCAAAATGCCCTAAAACAAGCCCAAAAACACTGGCAAGCCAAAGAATGGCAACTAACTATTCAAGCCTGTGCTTTGGCACTAACTTGCGATCGACAATTGGCAGAGGCTCATAAGTTGATGGGGGATGCTCTACAAAAAACAGGTAAGTTAAAAGAAGCTGTGGGTTATTACGAACAGGCGATCGCCATTCAACCCGATTTTGCTAAGGTATATGTTAACTTGGGTTCTCTTTATGCCAATCAACAGCAGTGGCAAAAGGCAATACATTATTACCAACAAGCATTAACTATCGATCCTCAATTGCTGCCAGTACACGAACATTTAGCGCGGATTTTGCTATTGCAGCAGCAGCAACCAGTCACTCCAGTTCGATCTAGTTCTTCTACGGTCAAAGATTGTCTGGATCGGGGAAAAAGATTCAAAGACCAAGGAAAATTGCCAGAAGCTTTAAAAGAGTTCTATTTTGCTGCTCAAATTGCTCCTTATAGGATAGAGACATATCAAGAGATTGTTAACCTCAATGAGAGATTGGAGTTATGGCAAGAAGCAGCTAAATATTGTCGCGTTATTTTGCAATTATCTGCTGAAAATTCAGCTTTACAACCAAATATAATTCCTGTATCTGTTGCAGAGCGATCGATACCTATAGCCCCTTTACCAGTAAAAAATCATCAGATTACAGCGGAAGAATATTTAATTTCAGCACGAGAAGCTGTTGCATTGAAGCAATATAAATCGGCAATTGATTATTATCGGCAAGCCATAGAGGAACAACCAAATTGTGTAGAAGCCTACTTGGGTTGGGGTGATATTTTAACTCGTAGGGGTAAAAAGGCAAAGGCGATCTCTCTTTATCTTCAAGCTTTGAAAGAGGTACAAGACAATCCCGAAATCTATTTTAATCTGGGCAATCTATATCGCTTAGAATCTAAGCCATCTCAAGCTGCAGTATGCTATCAAAAAGCAATTCAATACGCTCCAGACTATGCCCAAGCCTATCATGAATTAGCGGAGGTTTTAAGCCAAAAGGAACAATGGAGTGATGCGATCGCATCCTATCGTCAGGCAATTTTATATAATCCCGATTTTTCTTGGTCTTATAATAATTTGGGCTATGCTCTAATCCAAGTAGGTCAATGGCAAGAAGCAATTCCCGTCTATCAAAAAGCGATCGAACTCAATCCCAATTTTTCTTGGTCTTATTACAATTTGGCAGAAGCTTATTGTATGTTGGAGCAATGGTCGGAAGCGGTGGATTTATACGAACAAGCTCAAGAAATAGACCCCAATTTGCCCAAAATAGAGCAAAAGTTGGGTAATGCCCTTTATCATCGCAGTCATAATGATTTGGATGAGGCTTTAGAGCATTTTTTGCAAGCGATCGCCCAAGATCCTGATGATTTGTTAGCCTATCATCAAGCGATCGCCATTGATAAAACTAACTTAGATTTATATCTGCGTTTGGGAGATAGTTTGCTAGAGCAAGGACAGGTAGATGAGAGTATTGTTACCTATCAAATGGCTCTACAATTTCATCCCCAAGATTCGGAAATTAAAACTCGTTTACAACAGGCTTTGGAAAAAAAAAACACCATATCGGCTTAAAACTCGATTCTGGGGAGACTAGCTTTAAAGAATTAGCTTCCTATCAGGGAGTTAGTTCTGGTGTTTCAGCAAGCGATCGAGTTTTACAGAATCGGGCAAATAATCTCCCCAAGTTTTCACCAAAATGGCAACAAGAGCTTAAAGAATATCCAGATGATTGTCAGATTGAAAATGTTTCTCTAGCTAATAGAAAATATTTAGCTCGAACAACAATTTTAGTAATTGATAGTTATCTTCCTAGTTACGATCGCGAATCTGGTTCTCGTCGTCTGTTTGCTCTCCTAAAAATATTCAAGGCTCTTGATTGCCATCTTATTTTTGCTGCGGATGATGGTCGTAAATTAGAACCTTATGCTTCAGTTTTACAAGATTTGCAGATTGAAGTTCTCTACAATCGATCGGGTTACAATTTAGGAATAGCGACACAAATTGAACGATATTTGTCTTTTATTGATATAGCTTGGATTTGTCGTCCTGAATTAAACGAAAAGTATTTTAATTTAGTCAGACAAAATAAAAAAATTAAAATTATCTACGACACGATCGATTTGCATCACCTTAGATTAAAAAGAGCTTGGGAATTAAAGATTAAACAAAACCTATTTACTCCTAACTCAGAACGACAAGAATGGCAGCAAATGGAAGAGAGAGAATTAGCTATTGCTCGCCAAGCAGATTTAACTATTACTGTTACTGCCACCGAGCAAAAAATATTGCAACAGCAAGCGATCGATAATGTTGCGGTAATTCCGAATATTCATCTTCCCTATTCAGGAGAAATTCCTCACTTTAACCAACGCCAAGGAATATTATTTATTGGCGGATACAATCATCCGCCTAATGTAGATGCAGTTCGATGGTTGTGTCGAGCAATTATGCCTCTAGTTTGGCAAACTCAACCCAATATAAAGGTTACTCTACTTGGTAGCAATCCCACTCCAGAAGTAAGATCTTTAGCTAGCGATCGCATTATCGTCACGGGGTATATTCGAGATATTAGTTCCTACTTCCTCAGTCACAAACTATCAGTATCCCCTCTTAGATATGGTGCGGGTATGAAAGGAAAAATCGGTCAAAGTTTGGAATATGCTTTACCAGTTATCTCTACAGTAATTGGTACGGAAGGGATGAATTTAGTTGCCGAACGAGATGTCTTAGAAGCTAATAGTACCGATAGGTTTGCTAGGCAAATAATTCGTCTTTATAATGACGAGCAACTTTGGCATAAATTATCGAGTAATTGTCATCAAGCAATTGTTTCTTATAGTCCAGAAAAAATCAAACAAAAATTGTCTTCAATAATTAATTATTAATAAACAATGTATTGGATTTTACGAAAATACACGCAAAAATTAAGATAACTCAGTATTTTTACTAATGTCAAATACACTGGCATGGTGTTATCGTATTGCACGAGAATAGAAATTAGAGTTTTGACTAAATAATCTAAACTCTATAGTTATTTGACTTAAATTGCATTAAAACAATCGGTCAAATAGTTTTAAGGTGTGAGAATTAGATAAATCGATTTAAAGTAATTTTGCATAATTGTTTTCCCCGATTTATCTGGCAATTGATTGGTAAGTATCAACTAAAAATATTTCGAGAATATCTGAGTGTCTTCAATCGAAAAGAAAACAGAATCTAATCAGGTTTCATAGATGTAAATTATGAATTTCATTTTAATTGTCAAGGGCTATTAGCTAAGGGCTAGTTTTCCTATGTCTACTCCTCTTAGATTGAGAATTAAATATGATTTTTTCAGCATCTATACTTAGGGATTTTTTCCTAGTTAATCATCAACAGTCGGTCGCTAACAACAAGTAATCTTCTAATAGAAATAAGATATTAGCAATTTTGTGCCAGCAAAAAAAAATGACTATCAATACTGAAGCAGCAAACAGTCAAGAATCTAGTGAGTATTTACAAGGACAGGCAATAAATAAACATAAGGAAAATAAGTTGTCAGATGCTCTCACTCTCTATTTGAAATCCATTGAGTTAAATGAAAATCAACCAGAATGGATTTATGGTAATGCTATTAGTTTGTCAGCGCAAATAAATCGTTTCGATCTGGGCGATCGCCTAGTAGAAAAAGCTATTAGAATTTATCCTCATAATGATGAAATTCTGCGAGGAATTGGCTTGCTCAACGAACAACAAAAGCGATTTAAAGAAACTATTTATTTTTATCAAAAAGCGATTGGGATTAATCCTTCTCAACCAGAGTGGGTTTATCTAAAGCTGTACGATATTTTAACTTCTCAAGGACTTTTGGAAAAAGCCAAACTAGTTAAACAACAATGTTTGAACTATTTCCCCGAATCTACGGCATTCCGCGTTAGAGAAAGTGTCAAATTCGATCGCCATAAAGTTACTAATAAAAATATTCTTAATCTCAGTCAAAAAATTTCTGCTAGTCGAGAAACACCTCAAATTATTGAAAAAAATGTCGATCTAGATGTCAAGCAAACTCGCCGTCAATTGATGGATGCGAGTATCGTCGAACAATACGAAGTTCTTTTAGAACAGATTCTGTTTAATGGCGATCGAAACGTTAATACTCTCGATGTTAATGCTTTATTAACTTGTTTGGCAGAAATCAAAACAGATATTCACTATCTTAAAACTAAGGTATTAGAATCTCCAACAGAATTAGTCGATCCTCAAGCAAAAGAAAAAGTAAATATTGAAAAAATTGTCAATGCTATTAAACCAATTCCGATCAAATGCGAATTAAAAAATCGTATTGTTGGTTCTGGTTGGCACTCAGCCGAAGAAAATGGAAGATGGACGGGAAATAGTACTATTTCTTCCTTAGTTTTTCCCTATCCTGCTGTGGGTAAATATCGTTTGGAGATAATTATTAGCAAAGAAGCCAAAGTAGGTTTATTGAAGACATTACAAATTAATCTTGGCGATCGCCCTATTACTATTGCCAGCCAACTTAATAGTTTTACTTCCCCTTCAATTATTAGCGAAGAAATTGAGATTACAACACAAAATCAATCTTTCTTGAATATCGATCTGATCGTTGCTGAAACAGTAAAAGATATCAATAATAATTCTCAAGCGATCGGTTTATTTGTCGAACAAATTAGTTTAATACCTCTACAAACAGTAACTAACAACTAACAACCAAAAATGAACATACTTTGGTTTTCTCCTACTCCTTCTCATCCACAAAATGCTGGAAATCGCAGTAGAATTTTTTCTCTAGTTAAATACTTTCAAAGTTTGGGACATAAAATTACTTTTGTCTATTTTACTCAGGAAGGAAACGATATCCTGGCTTTAGAAGCTATGGAAGCGGAATGGGATGAGTTTCATATTATTACTAAAAATAATAAGCCTCAAAAATCATTAGGAAATATTTGGGGGATAGATGATTGGTACGAGCGCAATATTACCGAAGAAATGAGTAAAATATTGCGTCAAAAATCTTTTGATGTGGTTTTTTGCGAGTATATTTTCCAGAGTAAAGTTTTAGAACTGTTTCCTCCTCATTGTATTAAAATAATCGATACTCACGATCGCTTTGGCGATCGAGCAGATTTATTAAAGAAAAATGGTATTCAACCAGACTTTTTCTACACTTCTACCGAACAAGAAGCTATTGGTCTAAATCGTGCCGATTTAATTATTGCGATTCAAGAAGATGAGGCTAAATACTATCGTTTGATCGCCACTGCTAAGGTATTAGTAATCGGTCATGTTATTGAAGCAGCAAAATGGCAATGGTCGATGACTAAGTTTAACTCAGAACAACCATTAAAAATTGGTTATTTTGGTTCGGGTAATTCTTTCAATCGTAAAAGTGTAGCCCGCTTTATTGCTGCTTATAGCCAGAATCAAGAATTAATTGCTAAATCGGAATTAATCTTAGCTGGTTCTATTTGCCAGAAGGTAGAAATTCCCACCCAAATTCAAGCTACTTTACTGGGAAAAGTAGAGCGGATTGAAGACTTTTATCACCAGGTAGATATTACCATCAATCCGATGATTGCGGGAACTGGTTTAAAGATTAAAACCGTCGAAGCTTTGAATTTTGGCATACCAATTATGGCTACTATTAGTGGTAGTGATGGTTTGCCCGTGGAGAAAGAATATCATCAGGTAAAATCTCCCGAATCTATAGTAGATTATCTCCTAAAAATGACTCGACCCCAAGAACTTTTGAATGCAGGTTTAGAGTCTTCTAAAGTTATTAAAAAATACAAAAATAGCTTAACACAACAGTTAAATTTATTAAGTCAAACTATTACAACTCTCAAAACCAGTCGCGATCGAGAAAACACAATTGTTGTTGTGACTGAAGCACCTTTTTGGGAAGGAAATAATGGCAAGCACGAACGAATTCTTGCTCTCTGCAATGAATTAAAACAACATTCCAATTTAAAAGTCTTCTTCCTCGGTTCTATTTGGCAATCTAGACGTAAAGAAATAGAACAAAAAGGTTATGGGGGCATAATAGTTAGTTTCAAAGATTACGAACAGGGTGAGTTACCCCAAGAATTACCCCAATGGACAGAACTGTATAATATTTCTGGATTAAAAAGATGGCGACATTCAGCTTTTTATCGTTCTTTTGCTAAATTTATTGCCATTCAAAAACCCAACATGGTTATCTTGGAATATATTTATTTAGCCTATCTCAAAGATGCCATCCCAGAATGTTGTACGACTGTTTTAGATACTCACGATATTATGAGTTTTCGCGAATATCGTTTCTACGAACATGGTTTTGACCATCATATTAATATTTCTTTGGCTGAAGAGAAAAAAATATTAGCCCAATTTGATGCAGTAGTTGCAATCCAGAAAGAAGAACGAAAACTACTACAAAGAATCTTGCCTCAAACTCCTGTTTTACTATGTCCTCATGTAGTTAATTCAGGTATAGCTAAAAAACAACCTAGAGCAATTAAAAATATTGGCTTTATTGGCGGTTCTAGTTTAGCGAATCGAGTGGGATTAGAATGGTTCATCGCTCAAGTTTGGACGGCAATTAAATGCTACGACTTAAAGTTACTTATCTTTGGCAGTATTGGCGAACAATTTAAAGAATATGCTGCTAAAGATTCACAGATAAAAATTATGGGAACAAAAATGAGTCAAGCAGAAATTTATTCCCTTAGCGACTGCACGATCAATCCTATATTTGTGGGCGGTGGTTTAAAAATAAAAACCCTGGAAGCTATCTCTTTTAGTACGCCAATTGTATCCACTATAGAAGGGGCAGTTGGTATTGGTGAAGAGGGAAATAATGGGATTATGCTGGCACGCGATCGCGCTGAATTTATTGAGGCTTTTATTCGTCTGGTTAACGAACCTAATTTAGTCGAAGAATTAATTAGACAGGGAGAAGAGTTAGTTAAAGCTGATTTTAATTCTACAGTTGCTTTTCGTCCCTTATTGGAACTATCGAAGTATTAAGTAATAAGTAATAAGTAATAAGTAATAAGTAATAAGTCGCATTGATAACTGGTCACTGATAACTGATAACTGACTACAAATATGACAATAAAAAAGATAATTTTAAC
>NZ_JBZNBU010000079.1:0-10554 GCF_058530065.1 Waterburya sp.
ACAAGTTAAGCTAATTTATCTTTAGTCAACTACTATCGATAGTTTTATTCATAAGTTTTTAATATTTACTGATATTACGCAAAAGCTGTAACTAGAAGATAAAGCCTCTAGGCTCTAGGCTTTAGGCTTTAGGACAGTTTTGAGATCATAGAACCTGACTTAGATGAAAACTGCTGTATTACTTATTACTTATTACTTATTACTTGAAAGCGTTTGACTTTAAACACAAAGCGTTAATTTGTCACCAATGCCCATTAACCACTACCTACTACCCACTACCTAACTTAATTGTGGCTGATAAAAGGGACAGAGATCACTTTGCCTGGGACATCCCCAACCATCACCTCTAAGCCTTCCCCGCCCGCTTTGGTGCGAATGTAGCCCAAGCCAAAACAACCACTATCTGTGTCGGTGTAGCTCGTTAGAATGCCCACCTTTTTATCTTCCAGGGTAATTGGCGTAAGGGGTGCTACGGCTTGTTCTAATTGAATTCCCCAGAGTTTTTGTTTAACTCCATTGTAAGTATTGAGGCGGGCAATGGTTTCTTGTCCGATATAGCAACCTTTCTCAAAAGAGATAGTCTGCCAAAGCCCTGCTTCCAAAGGATTATAATCTTCTGTGAGTTCGATGCCGCTTTTTGGTCTTCCCTGTTGAATGCGTAATTTTTCCCACAAGCAATCTCCAAATGGAATTGCTCCCGATGCGACTATTTTCGACCAGACAGTTGCTGCTTGTTCTCGTTCGACGATTAAAGTATAGCCAGGAGTCGCCAAACCACTACCCATGCCAACCCGTACGGGAATATCGGCGAGCGCAATTTCTTGATGAGACCCTGGATTTTCTAGCTCGATCGAATCTGTAGCTATTTGTGCTAGTAAGCTTTTACTATTATCTCCTAGTAAACTAAACGCGCTATATTCTGCCGAAATATCGGTTAATTCTACCTTGTCGAAGGGAAAAATAAATTTATCTAACCAGGCTAACAATTCTTCTTTGCGGTTGGGAGAAACTATGGCAATTACCGCATCTTTAGTCACATAAGCCGTTGCCAAATCTAGAGTACGAGCCGTAGAAGTTACAAAAACCGTATCGCAACCTTCTCCTGGTTTCAGCTTCTCAAAATCATTGGTGCTTTGATTGTGCAAATAACGCAAGCGATCATCCCCTGTAATTTTAATTATTCCCCAATGAGAGCGATCGCAAATTGCTACACTGTTTTTAATAGCTGCCATTGCCTCGGAGTCATTATGGAAACTGAGAGGAATTCCCCGATCGTCAAAAGTCGCGCCTTTGCTTTGTTGAACTTCTTTTAAACTCATAATAAAAAATTTAGCTAGTTAATCTTGAAACTTGTGCGATCGACAGTTACTAGTTTCTAAAGGATAAAATAATTAAACAATTTATTCTCAAAAACTTTCAAATTTGAATGCCAAGAGCTTATGTACGATGACGACTATCGACTTTATAAACCCGACTACAGAAGATATCCTAAAGTGCCTTTAGATCGAAGATTTTGGTCGTTTGCCGTTGATTTTTTGACGGTTTGGTTTGTTAGTTCTTTTTTCGCTAGCAATCTCATCGTTCAATGGCTGGTATTTTTGCCTTTTTGGTGGGTAATGCGGGTGCTAATTGTCGATAAAAATCGCGGGCAAAGTCTGGGCAATTGGTTATTTGATATCAGAATAATCGACCCCCGTTACAATCGCACTCCCGACTTACTGAGTTTGAATAAAAGAGAATTGATGGCGGGCATTGGTGCAGCTTTGGCGATCGCGGGATTGCAAAATTTTACTAACGGTTTGTCCATGCTGCTTCTAATCAGTCCCCTAGCCATAGACTGTTCTTTAGCACTGATCGATGATGAAACCAATTTAGCAGGACACGATCGCCTGGCAAAGACTTTGTCGATTCAAACCGAACGGGGATTTTCTCTAGACTTAAGGCTTAAAAAAATATTTGGTCAAATTCAAGCTCGTATGCGAAAATAGTAAACTGCGTGTTTATATAAGTAAACGTATAAATAATACTTAAGTCAAAACAACAAAGCACAAATCATGGCAAGTAAAAAAGGCGTTCGCATTATTGTCACTTTAGAATGCACAGAATGTAGAACGAACATAAGTAAGCGTTCTCCTGGGGTGTCTCGATATACTACTAACAAAAACCGTCGCAATACTACAGGCAGAATGGAATTAAAAAAATTCTGTACCCATTGCAACAAGCACACAGTTCACAAAGAAATCAAGTAATCAATCTAGAAAAAACAGCTTATTAAATAATCATCATGGCATACTACCGCAAGCGTCTTTCCCCCATTAAATCCAGCGACCCTATCGACTACAAAGATATCGAATTGCTGCGTAAATTTATTACTGAAAGAGGTAAAATTCTTCCCCGTCGCATTACTGGTCTAACAGCACAACAACAAAGAGATTTAACTGTAGCTGTAAAAAGAGCTAGGGCGATCGCTTTACTACCTTTTGTTAATACAGAAGGTTAGAACAAAGATATTACTTACCGTGACGGAAAATTCGCGAGTAGAAGCGTACGACTGTAAGATGGTATTGTAAAGCAAATTTCAAGTGCAAAGCTGGTGGAACAAGGAAAGCTGATTGAATTCAGAGTGCAAGGAGAACGTCGTCTTGCAGTTGCCGAACGACCAGAAGGTAAAAAAGACTGGATCGTTGTAGATGCAGGGGGGCAACATCACAAAATACGCCCTCAGCGAGTTGAATATACAGTAGAAGGCGTTCTCTATCAGCCTTCAGAGATCGCCAGCTTTTTAGCAGAAGTAGAACCCTATTTAGATCCCAGCAGTTTAGAAGTAGCTTGGGAAATTTTAATTGAAGACGGTGAAAGTGCAACTCCGCAACAAATGGCAGAGCTTTTATTTTCAGACAGTAGTCCAGCCCTGTGTTATGCCGCTCATTCCCTACTAAGTCAGGACAAAATATTCTTTAAAAAGAAAGGCGATCGTTACGAACCGCGATCGGCAAGTCAAGTTGAAGAAATCAAGCATCAATTAGAAGTTCAAGAGCAAAAAGAACGAGAAAAAACCGAATTTATCGACCATCTCCAACAGGCATTGGCGGGAGAAAAAATCGACTGGACGGAAAGCGATCGCTCGCGCCTAGAATCGATTGAAAAACTAGCCTTAGCAGCAGAAGGAAATTCTAAGGTAGCTCCAGAAATCCTCAAAGAAATTGGGAGAAACGCCGACGATCGCGGTGCATTTAATCTTCTTGTAGATATAGGATGGTGGAGTAAACATGAAAACTTATTTTTACGTCGCAGTTCCTATCCCGTAAACTTCTCTAAAAAGGTGCTTGATGTGGTGCAACCCCGTCTAAAATCCGATCCCGCTGATACCGAAGATAAGCGTTTTGATTTAACTCACCTCAAAGTATGTACCATCGACGATGAAAGTACCACCGAAATCGATGATGGCTTGAGCGTCGAATATTTAGATGATGGTACTGCTAAAATTTGGATTCATATTGCCGATCCGACTCGTATAGTTAATCCAGGAGACGAATTAGATTTAGAAGCTCGTCGTCGTAGCACTAGTCTTTATTTGCCTACGGGAATGGTTTCTATGTTCCCTACCGAATTGGCAACAGGACCAATGAGTTTGGTAGAAGGGAAAGTTTGTTCTGCTCTGAGTTTTGGGGTAATTCTCGACGAATCTGGAGGCATTAAGGAATACGAAATTCACTCCAGCTTAATTAAACCTACTTATCGCCTCACTTACGATGATGTAGACGAGATGTTACAGTTGGGCATTCAAAACGAACCCGAAATTTCCGAACTGGCAAAAAGTTCTTATTTGAGAAGAAGTTGGCGCAAAGAACAAGGGGCAATTCAAATTAAGATGCCCGAATCAATTATCAAAGTTAAAGATAATGAAGAAGTAACCATCGAACTCATTGACAGTTCTCCTTCTCGCCAACTAGTAGCCGAGATGATGATCTTGGCTGGTCAAATTGGAGGGACTTACGGTACAGAACACAATTTACCTTTACCCTATCGGGGTCAACCCCAACCCGAACTTCCGACCGAAGAAGAATTACTGCAACTTCCTCCAGGGCCAACTCGTTTTTGTGCCATACGTAGTTGTATGCCTCGCAGTGAGATGAGTATGTCTCCCATTCGCCATGCCAGTTTGGGTTTAGATAGCTACGTGCAAGTTACTTCTCCCATTCGCCGTTATACAGACTTGCTTTCCCATTTTCAGATCAAGGCTCACTTAAAAGGAGATGAGTTGCCTTTTTCCAGGGAAGATCTACAAGAAATTGTCTATAGCGTTAGCAATTCTTCCTACGAAGCAACACTAGTAGAACGTCAAACCAATCGTTACTGGTGTTTGGAATATTTAAGACGCAATGCCGAATGTATTTGGGGAGTATTAGTGCTGCGTTGGCTGCGAGAAGATGAGAACCTGGGTTTGATTTTAATTGAAGACTTGGGTATAGAATTACCCCATCGTTTCGATCGCCCTGTTTCTTTGGGAGAGCGATTGGAAATGCAGGTTACTCGTTCCGATCCTCAAAGAGATGAAGTACGGCTGCGGGAAATCACTGAAGCAGAGATTCAAGCTACAACTACAACCTAGTCAACAATTTTACTCATTAAATTTTGTTCTGTACTAAGTAATTGTTAATTCAGATTGACATCTAAGAGAGTATAATTACCAAATATTTTTAATACTTCAGTACAAGAAGATAATTCATCTAAAGCATCATTAATTTCGGAATCGTGAGAATTGCCTTCTAAATCGATAAAAAAGATATATTCTCCTAAAGAACGTTTGCTAGGACGAGATTCAATTTTGCTTAAGTTGATTTCTCGACGGGCAAAAATTTCTAAGGCTTTCATTAATGCTCCAGGAGCATTTTCGGGCAAACTAAAAGCAAGGGAAAGATGACTGCCAAACTTACTTTCATCGCGACTAACGATCCAAAAACGAGTGCAATTGTCAGGACGATCCTTAATATCTTTTTCTAATAAAGGTACTTCATATAATTCTGCTGCCCTGGGGGAAGCTACCGCAGCAGCAGTTGGATCTTCCTGGAGAAAACTAATTCCTTCAGTAGTAGATTTTGTGGGAACTAGTTGAACTTGAGGTAAAAAGTTTTCCAACCATTTTTGACATTGCGCCAAACCCTGAGGATGAGAATATACTATTTTAATTTCTTCTAATTTATGGGCATAGGATAGTAGTCCATGAAAAATAGGAATGGTTAATTCTTGATGTACCTGAAGATTATCTGTTTGCCAAAGAGTATCTAGGACAAGAGTGACACTTCCTTCAATAGAATTTTCGATCGGCACTACTGCCCGATCTACTTTCCCTCTAGCAACAGACTGTAATGCCAAAGCCATACTAGGATAAGGGCAAAGAGTAGATTCTTGCTGGTATTCATTACTCAACCAATTTGCATAAGCTAAAGCCGCAGTTTCTGAATTAGTTCCTGTAGGCCCCAAATAAGCAAGAGATAAATTCATAAAAATTGTATGTTTGAGATAAAGAAGTGAGCGAAAGTATTAATTTTTTAACATATGAATCGCTTGGTCACGAAATGTAACTTAAAATTAATAAATAACAAAAAACTTCAGTAATTTCACTTATGTACGTTAGTTTTAGCGCATCAGAATCAGTTCGGATCTCTATCGTTAATGAAGAAACCCCCATTAAACATTATTTACGCCAACCCAAAAGACTGGTAAACGCTATCTCCGATCCTCAACTGATGAAACGAGTATCTGACGATGTGTATGAGTTGAAAATGCGACCCATTAATTTTATGGAAATATATCACTTTCAACCCATTGTTTTGCTCAAAGTCTGGTCTGGTTCTAACGGCAGTGTATATTTGCAATCGGTTGGTTGTCAAATTGAAGGGATTGATTATATTAATAAACGTTTTTCTCTCAAACTGAAAGGAGTTTTGTATCCTCACGAAGCTAACGGACAAACTACCCTAGAAGGTCAATCGGATCTGGAAGTGGGAGTAGAGTTACCTGCTGCTTTGATGTTTACTCCTAAAGTATTTTTGGAAAGGGCAGGGAATAAACTGCTTAAAAGCGTTCTCGGTAGAATTAAAAGTAAATTAACTACTCAATTAATTCAAGATTATCGCATTTGGGCATCTCAAGAAAATAGCTCTGTATCTAAATCTAACAAACTATCTCCCGATCTTGGATATTAGTAAGCTTTGAGAAATAGATTAATCTGTTGAGGTTGGGTAAATTCGAGACCCCCTAAAGGGTTCGACAGTTCCTTCAACGGGTCACAGACTCCTTCGGATTCGGCACTTTTCTCAAGTCGGGGAACCCGCCCACCGAAAGTGCCTCACCGCAACGGACTGTCTCACCGCGCCGCCGACAGGCGCAAAGTAAGGCGTTACTGTTCGCCGCAACTAATGCTCGAATTAGGTGAAAGGGGAAGGGGGAAAGGTTTTGTTAAATAATTTTCAGATATAAACTGCATCTAGTTTAATTATGAATTGATGAGTTTCGCTATCACTCGGATACTTACCTATAAATGCGTAGAGGTATTTTAAAGGAAGTGGTAACTGTCTTGCTTCTAATTCCTCCAAATCTGGTTCGTATTCTACTTGTCGATCGCCAAATAAAAAATCAAGAAACTTATCTAGCGATCGCATTGTTTCTGAGGGATTATTTTTGGTATTTAGTGGTAATCTTGAATATTTCCAAAGATTTTCTAAAATCCAACGGCTACGACAATTTGTAATTCTATCTGGTAAAAAGAGAAGTATTTTGATATTGTTTTAGAATTTTAATAATTATTGAATAATAGTTATTCGTATTAAACACAGTACTTCACCTAAAAACTACATTAATAAATATTCAATTTAACAAAGAATCTAATTTTATATAAAAACTTATGAGCAAATCGATCGCCTTCAGCTAGTAAAAGAGAAAAATTAGAACGAATCGAATACGATGTCGAATTTCCTCTCAAATGGATGCAAAAAGACTTACAAATGATTGCGATCGCAGGTTATGAAAGTCAAATTCCTTTACCTCTAGCCAATCTTACCCAAGAAATTTTTCAACAGGCAATTAAACAGGGATCGGGCGATCGAGATTTTACGGTAATTTATGAATCCTTACGATCTAAATCTAATCAATCTGACAAGATTTAAAAGAACGACGGTGTTCGGGAGAAATACCGTATTTTTGGATTGCCAAACGGTGATTGGCGGTAGGATAGCCTTTATTTTTTGCCAAATCGTATTGAGGATACTTTTCTGCCAAACTAAAGATCGATTCATCCCGCCAAACTTTAGCTAAAATGCTAGCCGCTGCAATGACGGGCGATCGTAAATCTCCTTTGATAACCGTTTTTTGGTTTAAAGACAAGTCGGGAATTAGAAAATTGCCATCTATCAAGCAAATATCAGGAGTCAATTGTAAATCTAGGACACTTCGTTTCATTGCTAATAAAGAAGCTTGTAGAATGTTTAGCTTATCTATTTCAGCTACTGTAGCGCAACGAACGCAATAATCGGTTGCAACTTCTTCAATCAATGGGACTAGTTGCTGACGTTTTTTCGGAGATAGTTTTTTGCTATCTTTAACGCCAATCTCAATTAATTGAGTAATATTAGCTAGAGGCAAAACAACTGTAGCTGCAACTACAGAACCAAACAGAGATCCTCTGCCAACTTCGTCTACTCCTGCAACTAAAGTAGCTGTATTTGTAAACTCCGCTAGCAAAGAATCGTCAAAAGTTATCTTTTCTTTCACACTCGTTCGTCTTTCAAATCAAACTTAAGCTTCTTGAAGTGCAGAAGAACGACGGCGACGACGACGACGAACTTTTGTAGGAGTTTCTTCTGGTGTAGATTCTGCTTCTGTTGTCTCTGCTACTTCTGCTTCTGGTTCAGTTGACTCTGGCTCTACAATTTCCTCTACTTTTTCTGACGATGTTTCTGGAGCAACATCAACTTCTACTTTACTTCTAGCTCTGGTTTTTCTCGTTCTGGTTTTGGGCTTAGTCTCTACTTCTTCTGGTATTTCTTCCTGAGACTCTTGGGCAGTATCAATTGTCTCTAATTCTGGTAATTCTTCTCCAGGCTTCTTGACATAAACCAATACTGATTTGGGGTCTTTATCTTCTTGTTCGGCATAAATTAAAGGAGAAACACCCATTAAAGCGTATATTTCTTGCTCTAGTTCGCCCATTTCCACAGTAACTTTTTCTAAGTTTGCTTCATCTCGGCGAGAACCTCTTCCCGAACCGCGAGATTTGCGATCTTCGTTGTTATTATTATCAATATTCTCATTATTTTCATTTTCTGCTTCCATCAGTTCGTCTTTGATCAACAAATCGTTGCGACGACTGCGACGACGACGACGATTACCATTATTACCATTGGCTTGTTCTTGATAGTTAGGATGGTTGGTTAAATCTAAAGAACGATTGTCATTTTCATGTGCTGTTTCTGGAGTTGAATTATTGGCTAATTCAATTCTGTCTGCTTTAGAGGCTGGCGGGGGAATTACTACAGGACGGATGCTATTGGCAGGTTCGCGAATAGCAGCAGGAGTAACTATAGGAACAGATTCAATAGATTCTGCTTCTTGTTTGCCAGGTAAATGAGCAATTTGTCCCAAACCACCACAAGTATGGCAGGTTTGACCGAATAGTTCGTAAATATTCTTACCCTGACGCTTGCGAGTCAGTTCGACTAAGCCGAGTTCCGATAACTGTGCGATTTGCGGGCGAGCCTTATCTCCTTTAAGAGCTTTGTTGAAATGTTCGAGTAGTTTGATTTTGTCTCTGTGGGAATCCATATCGATGAAATCTACCACAATTACACCGCCAATATTACGTAACCTTAGTTGGCGAGCAATTTCTGTTGCTGCTTCGGTGTTCGTCCATAATACTGTTTCTCTGGCAGTAGCAGAACGGGTGAACGACCCTGAGTTGACATCAATCACTGTCAAAGCTTCTGTCGGTTCGATGATAATATATCCACCAGAGGGCAATTCTACCCTGGGTTTGAGAGCTTCGCGGATTGCAGCATTGACGCGATAGTAATCCAAAATTGGCTGCTGTTCGCGGTGGGAGTCAATAAACACCCCTTGAGGCGAACGTCCACTACTCCAATTAGCCAACTGCTGTTTGATTCTTTTAACTCCCGATGGAGAATCTACCACAATGGTATTAACTTCTGCCGTAAAAGTATCGCGCAAAACTTTTTGAATAAAATCGTCATCTCGATTGAGCAAAGCAGGAGGTTTGGCATAATTGGCTTGATATTGAATCGATTCCCACTGCTTCTGGAGAAACTCTAAATCCTCCATGATGGCTTCTTCGGCTTTGCCATCTGCTTCGGTGCGGATTAATAAGCCCATACCTGGGGGTTTGATTAAAATTGCCAAAGCCCTCAGACGACTGCGCTCGTTTTCATCTTTAATTCGGCGAGATAGTTTAACTCCTTTGCCATAGGGCATCAAAACTAAATAACGTCCTGGTAATGTGATGTTACCAGTTAATCTTGGTCCTTTATTCCCCGTCGGTTCTTTCATAACCTGAACTAGAGCTTTTTGATGGGGAACTAAAAGTTCTGTGATTGCTGCTGCGGATTTCTTAAGACGTAATGGGCCTAAATCTGTAACGTGAATAAACCCATTGCGCTCGCTATCTCCAATATTGACAAAGGCAGCATCGATACCAGGAATAATATTCTCAACAGTTCCTAGATAGATATCGCTAACCTGTTGATGACCCGTAGCAACAATTAATTCTTGTATTTGTTCTTCCCAGAAGACAGCAGCTATATGATGCTGTTCTGCAATAATAATCTGTTTTGGCATTAATTTTCCTCAAAATTCTGGCGATCGATCGCCGACTGACCTACTATCAAAAGATATACACCATTGATTGAGAGACGATCGATCGTTATTGTTGTCAGTGTTTCTCATTCTCAAATCAAAAAAATTACGAAATAGAAATACAGCGGTAAATTTCACATATTTATAGAGTCTAGATATTCTCAAATATGGTTGTTTGAGTACTCATGTATTTATTCTATCTGTGCTTGCAAGTTGTTACTTCGTTTCTTCTATCTAACATTAGCTCGCGCTTATTTTTTTTCAAAATAAGGAGCAGGTGACAAGAAGCTCGAATGGTCGTCCTGAATAAATAGTAGCCAGTATTAGAATTAGGTTAAGGTTTTTCAAGACTTAACAAATTAAAAAATTCTAGATGCTAAAGGTAGCAACTTACTTTGCTACTATCAGTAAAATTCAGATTTTACCGAGTATATTAGGCGAATGCAAAGCTATTGAGACGTTACTCTATCAAATTTTAACCTGAATATAACCTCGAAGATCTATTTTTGACAAGGAAATCAAGCGAGCTACTTGCCAAGATAGCTGAAAGTGGAAACTTTGGGTACTCTTGTGTTAAGTTTTAAGTCATTTTAGAGCTTTCGGCTTTCAGCTAATAAGTTCGAGACTGAATCGTAGATGCAATGCCTAAGAGCTAGCTAATCAAAACTTACGCCGAGCGCTAGGGAT
>NZ_JBZNBU010000080.1:0-17327 GCF_058530065.1 Waterburya sp.
AATAGCTCACGGAGTAGTCGATTTAGAGAAGCAAGGAGCCGAAGCCTATATTTTAGATTTGCGTAACAATCCTGGAGGCTTGTTGCAAGCGGGAGTAGACATTGCGCGGATGTGGTTGGACGATGGCACAATTGTTTATACGGTAAATCGTCAGGGTGCTTTGGGCAGTTTTGATTCTAATAGCGAAATTTTGACGGAAGATCCTTTAGTAGTGTTGGTCAATCAGGGTACTGCTAGTGCGAGCGAGATTTTAGCAGGAGCTTTGCAAGACAACCAAAGAGCTTTGTTAGTGGGAGAAAAAACTTTTGGTAAGGGATTGATTCAGTCTTTGTTTGAATTGCCCGATGGTTCGGGATTGGCGGTCACCGTAGCGAAATATGAAACTCCCAACCATACAGATATTAATAAGTTAGGCATCATACCCGATGATGTGATTTCTCAACAACCTATTACTTACAATCAAATTGCTACTGATGCCGACGAGCAATATCAAGAGGCTCTTAGATTGGTAACTTCCAAGGATAATTATTTGGCTAAAGCTAGTTAGTTATTAGTTATTAGTTATTAGTAGTCAGTAGAGCGATAGATCTTCAGGTGTTTGATATCGATCGCTCATCAAAAATCTATTTATTACTTGTACAAGTTAATTACTTTGTCAAATCAAGGTTAAATTTCAGTTACATTCTGATACATAACAAATTATTACAGAAACTCATTTTTTATCGGATTGAAGAGAGTTGATTCTCAATCAGAAAATTTTGCTACCAAAATATAAGGGTTTTGAAAGGCGAAAATATTTTTGGCACTGTAGTCCCTAAAGCCACATTCAATTATAGCTGAAACTATATTATTTGCGTTGTCAATTTTTTCTAGTTTGCGATTTATCAAGAAAAGTAACAATAGAAATTTTAAAACGATCGCTAGTTAAAAACACATAAATACTTATAGATAAACTCTCATCTCCGCAGCAACATAACGCTCGATCACTTTTTGCTACAATGGACTCCTGTAGTAATTGCTGCAACTGTTCATCTTCAATCAAAAGGTATTGCTTTTAATGCAAAGAAAAAGTTCTTTCAACTCCTCTCACATTATGTATCGTTCGGAAGAGTTGGTTTCGGCTGCTTCTAATCGCTATCGGATTACGGTACAAGTAGCCAATCGCGCCAAACGCCGTCGTTATGAAGAACTAGAAAGCTTTGACGACCCTACGATGAAACCAGTGATTCGAGCAATTATTGAAATGTCTGATGAATTGACTCAACCAGAAATCATTGGCGATTAGAGTTATTCGAGTTTTATAGTTTGGAACGTTTCACTAAAAGTGGGGATGGCTGGCGTATAGGTTGGCATCCTCACGGAGCTAAATATCGGGGTTTGATTGGCGGAGAAGATTGGGCAATCGAACTAACAGAAGCAGAGCTTCAAGATTTTTATCGACTTTTGCAACAATTGGTCGAGACGATGGCAGCAATGTCTGCCGAATTGATGGAGGACGAAAAGATTGCTTGTGAAGCAGAAACTGACCTACTTTGGATGGAAGTAGAAGGTTATTACGATCGCTATTCTCTACGTTTGATTTTAAATTGCGATCGCCGTTGTGAAGGTAATTGGAAACCAGATATCGCACCACAAATACTTGCAGGATTCAATTCTCTCGGTTTTGGCAGCTAATAAGTCGAGTAGTAAGATTATTCTGCTTCCCAACAGCGATCCAGCCATTTAATAGATTCTTGTCGCGATGCGTTGTGTTGTTTCAAAATGCTCCAAAGAAGAATTACTGTAGTTGGACTGTGTAAATATATCAACAAAGGCTCGTTAGTCGAACATTGACATTTGATATCTAGTTCTTGAAGACGGCGAAACACTTCCCAACGGGAAGACCATTGTGTTTCTAAAACATGGTCGGGTGTCCCTTGAGCCTGATTTAACTGATATCGTACTTGTTGTGGGCGATCGCTTTTTTTCATGTTTATCTTTCCTTGTTGGCATTGTTTTCTCGATAGATAGTTATCAAAGCAACAACACCAAGTTATTGAGAATTACAATCAATTATTTAACTTTAGGAATTATAACCTTTAACTAGTAAAGATTGTCAATAAGTAAAATTACAGTGGAACTTCTAAAAAAATAAACCGAGAGGAAAAATTCAGCATCAGCATTTCTACTTTTCTACTGGCAATCTGTTTGCTGTTGTTCGATTTTGGTTTGAATTCTGCTTGGCAAACCCCAAGCAGCGGATTTGGCTAGTCTTTGATATTCGCGATCGAAATGTTGAGCCACAGCATAGTTATTAATCACAATTAGAGCTTCGTCGTTTTGGTGGTTGGCGGCTTGCGACCAGTTTTGCGACCCTGAAATAATAGTTTGCCGATCGATCAGAGCAAATTTGTGGTGTAACTTGTCTCCCGATGCTATGTTTGCCAATCCAATATTTTCTAAAGGTGTCGTCCAAGGATTATTATCTGCTTCTTCTTGACAGCGGTAATAAGATGCAACCCCTAATAAATCTAGTACTTCGCTGTAGTAACGAAAGGCAAAGCTAGAATCAAACACTCCACTAATTGTCACTCCTTCTTGTTGCTTTTGTTGCAATCTTTTACTAATTAAACCGTCACTAAAAACAAACAAAGCTAAGTCGATGGAATTGTTCGCATTCTTAAGAACTTTTTCAATTAAGCCATTACTGCTTAAATGCCAATCTTGAGTACTAGAAATAGGAGAAAATTGTAGCGTAACTTCTGTATTTTTCCAAGCAAGAGATACTGGCGATCGCTGTGGTTTTGCCAAGCCAAATTGACCATTCCACATATAGTTAAATTCTACGGTAAATAAATCCGCTAATTGGGAATTATCAATCTGTAAAAGATGATTGACATTACCTCTAGTATTTGAATTCTTAAAATCACCGTGTATGCCACTTAAAGTAAAATTACTCGAACCAATAATTACCATTTGGCGATCGACAACTACAAACTTATGGTGCATTAAACCGCTACCCTTAGAACCATCAGCAGTATCGTCAATTACTTGAATTCCTGCATTATTTAAAATAAATAGAGCATCTCGCTGTTTTATTTCTGAATCACTCAAATGACCATTATTATCCAAATCTACTAGGGCAAAAAACTCATCATATTTCAAGCGATCGCGTTCCTTAAGATTGCTTATTTCCGATTTACTCAAGCCACTTAAAGGACGACTATAATTATTATCTAAAATGACTCTAACCCTAACTCCCGATTGATGTTTATCAACCAAAGCTTGGGCAATTAAAGGTAAATTCAATTCCTGTACTGCAACGTCAATGGTAGATTCGGCTTGTTCGATCGCTTCAATAATTATTGCTTCCAAATTATCCCCTTCCCGTTCTATTTCGCGATAGGGATCGATGTAAGTTTCCGACTCAGTTTCGCGATGATTAAAATAGGCTTTAATAAATTCATCCTGAGCCAAATTATCCCCTGTTGGAGAATTGCTACAACCAACAATGGCGATCGCAATACATAGCAAGAAAAATTCTCTTTTCATTGAATTGACGTTAGTTGCTAGGATTTAAGTAAAGAAATGTAAAGCAAAACAACGGAATGACTGCTCGTAAAATTATTTTTGGTTTAATTTGGCTCTCTCTAATTTCCTATAGTGTAATTTTTACTATCAATGGCTTTAAAACAGGCTCTCTAACTACTACAGAACAAGATTTCGATTTGATCTTTAAAATGTCAGCGATCGAATGGGAAGGTATCAACCCCATAATTATTGCCATTTTCTATATCATGGGAATCTTCCCGCTAGTATATGGGGCATTTATCCTTTTTGACGGCAAAGAAAGTCAAATCTCTCCCTATCCTTTCTTTATTGCTTCCTTTGGTTTGGGAGCGTTTGCTCTACTGCCTTATTTTGCTCTCCGTCATGCCAATGCTATTTCGCCAAAAAAAGAAAATATACTCTTAAAAATATTAGACTCTCGCTTAACCGCAATAATTTGCTCGATCGCCATAATCATCTTGGTTGTTTGGGGCGCAGTCAACGGCGACTGGTCTAGTTATCAAGAACAATGGCAACACAGCCAATTTGTGCGAGTAATGAGTATTGATTTTTGTACTTTATCTTTGCTCTTACCCGCAGCAATTTTAAAGGACGATATGGAACGACGGGGGATTCAAAATAGCAAGATTTTTTGGTTGGTGACATCAATACCATTATTTGGCAGTTTGGGTTATTGGTGTTTTCGCCCTTCATTAATCCAACAGTCTGACGACTAAGTTAAGGGGATTGGGGGATTGAGTGACTAGGTGACTAGGTGACTTGGTGACTAGGTGACTAGGTGAGTAGGTGACTGGGTGACTGGGTGACTGGTTGAGCGTAGCTACCCACTACCCACTACCTACTACCCACTACCCTAAAAAAAACGAGGAGTAAGTTATGGATTAGGTAAAATCAGCATCGCATCTCCAAAAGAATAAAAACGATAGTTGAGAGCGATCGCTTCTTGATAAATACTCAGCAAACGTTTTCTACCAATCAAGGCACTAACCAACATTAATAAACTAGAACCAGGCAGGTGAAAATTGGTAATCAAACCATCAACCACTTGCCATTCGTAGCCTGGATAAATAAATAAATCGGTTTTGCCCCGAAATGGCTCGATTGCTCCCGACTTACTTTCTTTAAACGCTCCTTCTAAAGCTCTTACCGCAGTCGTTCCAACGGCAAATACTCTTCCGCCTCTAGCTTGGGTGGCTTTGATTTTAGCCACGGTTTCTGGGCTGACTTCAATCCATTCCTGGTGCATCTCGTGGTTGAGAATTTCTTCCGCTTCTACAGGACGAAAAGTACCAATCCCCACGTGGAGAGTAATATAAGTTTGGTCTATTCCTCGTTCTTTTAATTTAGTCAGCAATTCAGGGGTAAAATGCAATCCCGCAGTAGGTGCTGCAACTGCCCCTGCTTTCTCGGCATATACGGTTTGATAGCGTTCCCCTGGAGAATCGTTTTCCGTAATATAAGGGGGAAGAGGTAACTGTCCGTAATCTTCTAAATAGTGCCAAATAGTCTTCCCTTCAGGTAGATCGAATTGTAAAATTCTGCCTCCCGTAGCGTCGTCGCGATCGACTACTGTAGCTTGAAGTTGAAATTTTCCTAAATCGCCATCCAAAGGATCGAAAACAATTTTTGCTCCAGGAGTGAAGCGTTTTCCTGGTTTCACTAAAGCCAGCCAGCAATTATCTGATTTTTCTTCTAAAAGCAAAATTTCTACTTGAGAACCAGAAGCCTTCCGTCCATATAGACGAGCGGGAATAACCCGTGTATCATTGAGAACCAATAGGTCGCCCGATTTAAGCCAATTAGGTAAATCGCGGAAAATTTTATGTTGGCAAGAAATCGGTGAATCTACTATCAGTAGACGGGAACTATCTCTAGGAGTAGCAGGAGCTTGAGCAATTAACTTTTGCGGTAATTCGTAGGTGTAACTAGAGAGTAAAAAATCCTCGTTCATGATAGGTAATGAGTTTATATTGGACGATCGTATTTGGGTAGTATCCCCTATAGCAAATTTAAAAGATCGGGTGCTTTTCCCCAAGCGCAATCGACCCTTTTTTTGTCAGACTATATATAGACTTCCTGAAAAATGGTGTTTATGGACTATCTTTATTTTTTGGCAAACGCCAGCGTTACATTAAGAACGATCGATTATCTCTTGCAAATGAAGCATACGGCAAATGCTTCATTGACCGTGATTCATCAAATTGATGGTTGGATTGTTAAAATTCGTTTCCCTCAAGCTCTCGAACCCAAATTGCACGGAGATTTTCGCGCTTTTATGTCAGAATTGGGCATCACTTACGATCCTGAAATGCGTTTGAAGATGGTGTTTTGGAGTTTGGAGACGGGACAATCTCCTGTTGAAGTTATGCGTCGCTATCAAGTTGCAGTAGTTTCTCACGGAAAACCCGATGTGAAAGACATCGAAGCTTTCCGTCAACAATTTACCAGAGGACTAGGATACTGTCCAGAAACTTTGGCTTAAGATTATTTTGGTTTATTCCTTTGGCGAGCAAACCATGTTTGTAGTTGTTGGCGACAAGATTCTGACTTGATTCCTGCTAGTACTTTAAGTCTATGATTGGAACAATAACTATCGGGAATATTGGTAACGGTACGGACTGCTCCAGTTTTTGGCTCGTCAGCACCGTAAACTAACATACCCAAACGGCATTGAATAATTGCTCCCGCACACATCGTACAAGGTTCGAGAGTAACATAAAGAGTACAGTTATTGAGATAGTAACTTTTCTGGATTTTGCTGGCTGTACGAATTGCCAGTATTTCTGCGTGAGCGGTAGCATCTAAGTCTCTTTCTTTACGATTTGTAGCTTGAGCGATTAAATTATTTTGACTATCTACAATTAGAGCAGCAACGGGAATTTCTCCTGCATTTTCTGCTGTTTCGGCTAGAGCGATCGCATATTCCATCCAGCGACTATGGGTTAAATAAGCTTCATAGTCTAATTCGGCACAAGTTTGTCGGACGAGGTGGAGTTGCGATCGCAATTTTCGATTCATGACCAGTAATTTGGCAAAAATATATAGTATTATCCATACACCAGTAATTTAAAAGCTATTACACTAAATGTACAACCCAGCCAGAAAAACATTTATTGAACAGCTTTAAGATGAAAATTACGGAAATTTCCCCTGTTTTAGCCAAACTGTATAATGCTGAAGAAATACAACATGACGTTGAAGAAGCTTGGCAAATTAAAAACGAACAAATCCATTTACTAGTATTGCTTTCAGAAGATCGTACTTGGCTGAGACTCTTGACTCCCATTGCAGCAGCCAGAGAAGCCCAATCACTATTGCCTCAATTGCTAGAAGATAATTTTGAGGCTACCCAAGAAGTGCGCTACGCTCTCGATCGCGATGTTTTGTGGGGAGTCTATCATCATCGTTTAGAAACCTTAGTTGCAGAAGATTTGGAAAATGCGATCGTATCTCTACAATTTTTGAAAACCAAAGGTCTATCTAATTCCTTTAATAAGCTAATTGAAAAACAAATTATTCAAATTGTCAGAGCGGCTAAAGCTCAAGGACAAAGTTTAGAAACTACCTATCAAACTATCGATCGCTTTTATCAAGAAGGAATCATGGGTGGTATAGATCAAGATCCCGCTCAAAGAGAGCAGTTTTTAGCAGCTTGGAAAATGCAGTTGGAAAGATTGTGGTCGGAAGTAGAAGTTTAATCAATAATTTTATGCCCAAGTCTAAAACTACCACTGCCACTAACAAGAAAAAAAATACTAAAACCAGAGGTCGATCCCCCAGTAAAGCTTTAAAAGAGCGATCGCTCGCCATCTTCGACTTGTTAACCGAAATTTACCCCGATGCCACTTGTAGTCTAGATTATGAAACTCCCGTACAACTTTTAATCGCTACCATACTTTCCGCTCAATGTACTGACGAGCGAGTCAACAAGGTAACTCCCGCTTTATTCGCTCGCTTTCCCGATGCAGCAAGTATTGCAGGATGCGATCGCGAAGAATTGGAAAGTTTGATTAGATCTACAGGTTTTTATCGCAATAAAGCTAAAAATATCCAAGGTGCTTGTCAAATGATTGTCAGAGATTTTGATGGCAAAGTACCCAGCGAAATGGAGCAACTATTAAAACTACCAGGAGTAGCCCGTAAAACAGCCAATGTAGTCTCCGCTCATGGTTTTGGCAATATACAAGGAGTTACCGTCGATACCCACGTCAAACGTCTCAGCAATCGCTGGAAATTAACTAAGTCCGACAATCCTATTCAGATCGAAAAAGATTTGATGGCATTATTACCCCAGGCAGAATGGGAAAACTACTCCATCCGCACCATTTATCATGGCAGAGCCATTTGCAAAGCCCGCAAACCTGCTTGTGAAATCTGCCAATTGACCCATCTTTGTCCCTCAGCACTAGATGGGTAGTGGATAGTAGGTAGTAGGTAGTAGTAGGTGGCTACGCTTTATCCAGTACCCAAGTCCTTCAGTCTCTCGTCCATAAACTCGTTATAGGTTATAGGTTATAGGTTATTTAATGTTCGTCTAGAATGCCAAAACCAGAGAAGGTACGATAGGGATCGCTATGCTTTGTCGTTTTCTGAATATCTTCCTTGATCTGATCCAGGTCGATATAGCGATCTGCCACGTTAATCAAACTATCGCTAGTCATAGAGCGCAAGCTAACTACTTCTACCCGCGCTCCACGATAGCTAACCGCATCAACTGCATAGGCTAAATCTCCATCTCCGCTAACCAATACAGCAGTATCGTAAGAAGAAACTAGAGCCATCATATCTACTGCTATTTCTACGTCTAAATTGGCTTTTTTCGAGCCATCTGGTAGTTGCACCAAATCCTTAGCAATGACTCGATAACCGTTACGACGCATCCAGAGTAAAAAGCCCTGTTGCTTTTCGTTAGTACGGTCTACTCCTGTATAGAAAAAGGATCTGAGCAATCTAGAACCTCCAGTTAAGCGATATAAAAGCTTGCTGTAGTCGATTTCAATGCCTAGTTGTAGTGCAGCATAAAATAAATTTGAGCCGTCGATAAAAATAGCTACACGCCCCCTATTTTCTAGAATTTGTTCGGGGGTAAAGATAGGGTCGCTTCCGAAATTATCCAACATTGTATTAAGCCTCATTTTTTTATGAAAAAAAGTATTCTATTTGGGTGGACTAGCCCCACAATTACTGACTGCTCGTGCAGTCAAACCAAGTATTCGAGTTTTTATGGGCGATAAGCCTGTCAGTATGGCTTTGCTAGTGCAATTTTGTAATTTGAATAGACTGTTAGTAACCTTATATCAGTAAAAAAATATACTGAGTTAAATTACTCGTCATAATTTAAGCTTCTGATGCCAATTCCAATCTAGAGAAGACAGGAGTGGCTTTGCCCAAGGTTTTAGCTATTTCTAATTTGCCCCACTGTGAATGAAGTAAAAAATCTTCGGCTGTTTGAGGATAATTTTCGCGATTAAAATCTCGATTGAACCCTAACTGCCGATATATATTGCTAGCAATCTCTGGTATTACGGGAGCTAGTAAATAAGCAGATAAACGCACGGATTCTAAAACAGAATATAAAATTTGCTCTATTTCAGTTTGTTTTCCTTCTTTGAATAAAGTCCAAGGCGCGCTATCGTCAATATATTTATTGCAAGCACGTACTAAAGCTAGAATTTCTTCACAGCTTTGACTGAATTGAAGATTTTCATTCATTTGGGTAACGCGACTGCCCAACTCCATACCTATGCTTTTTAAGGGATGATCAACACTATAATCATCGCTGGATAAGTTAGGTACGTTACTCTGACAATATTTTTTTAACATTCCCAAAGTACGATTGAGCGAATTGCCCAAAACATTGGCTAAATCGTTATTTAATACCTCGATAAAACGAGCTTCGTTAAAATCTCCGTCTTTACCTAGTTCGATTTCTTTGAGAAAGTAATAACGTACGGCATCCGCACCATAATTATTAACTAACTCCAAAGGATCGATCGTATTACCCAATGTTTTACCCATTTTGAGTCCATCTTTGGTCAGGAAACCATGACCGAATACTTTTGGTGGCAAAGGTAAACCAGCAGAGGCTAACATGGCTGGCCAGTAAACCGCATGGAATCGTAAAATATCTTTACCAATTAAATGCAAGTCGATCGGCCACCATTTTGATAGGGCATTAGCTAAAGTGGGTTCGTCATCTGGATCTAAGAGAGCAGTAACATAACCCAAAAGAGCATCAAACCAAACATAGATTGTATGTTTTTCGTCTACGGGAATCGGAAAACCCCAGTCTAGATTGACGCGAGAAATAGAAAAGTCTTTTAAACCTTGTTGGACAAAATTGAGGACTTCATTGCGTCGGCTGGCTGGTTGGATGAAGTCTGGTTGAGACTCGTAAAGCTCTTCTAATTGTTGTTGGTATTTAGAAAGACGAAAGAAATAGTTTTCTTCATCGCGCCATTCTGCTTTTTTATTAGTGTGGATGGCGCAATAATGGTCTTCAAGTAGTTCTCTTTCTTCTTTAAATTCCTCGCAGGATACGCAATACCAACCTTGCTGACGAGCGAGATAGATATCTCCCTGCTGCCAAACGCGATCGAAAAATTCATTGACGATCGCCTGATGTTTTTCGGCAGTAGTTCGACTAAAGCGATCGTATTTAATATTTAATTTATCCCAGAGAGACTTAAAACTTTCGACAATGCGATCGCAATGTACTTGAGGTTCGACATTTTGTTCCTCGGCAGTACGTTGAATCTTTTGTCCGTGTTCGTCTGTTCCTGTAATCAACAAAACAGATTTACCCTGCAAGCGTTGAAATCTGGCGATCGCATCCGCAGCCATGGTGGTGTAGGCGCTACCAACATGGGGTACGCCATTAACGTAATAAAGGGGAGTAGTTAAAGCAAATTTATGGTTATCAGTAGAATTAGTCATTATAAATTAACGAAAAATTGCTAGATTTTTAAAGGTATAAAACTTATGACCTTTGAAATTTCAAGCAATATATAATTAGACACTTTAGATGTCATACATTTATGTTGTTAAAATTCTAAGAGTTCGAGCTTAGAAAATTGGAGAATTTTATTTGAGTTTTGCGCTTATAGACCTAACCCATAAACAAGTATCAATTATCACAGAGATTTAAGTTAACGTTAAGGAAAATACTTAATAAATTTTCGATTTCGTTAACAAAGTCACATCTGGATAGAAAACTATCTGCTATCAATTATTGATTCCAGCTTAAATATAGCGTTCTAAATAGTAATGAATATAAAGTTTTTCTTAATCATGTTGGTTTTTTTGGCTGCTAGCAACAAATTGCACCAATTGATAATCTAGGTTCATGTTATCTTTTACACCTAACTTAATATCTCAATCTCTAATATCAGCCGTTAATCTTCAATTAACTTATTCTCATCTCGATCGTCTTCCCCAAGATGTTCCCGTCATTGTTGTTAGCAATCATCGTAGTTTTCTCGACGCACCTATCTTAATTAAAACGATCCCCAACAGTTTGAGAATTGCTTGTCATCATTACATGGGACAAACTCCCATACTCAAAGATATTGTTAATTCTTTGGGCTGTTTTCCTCTGGCAGAAGCAAATTGCAGGCAAAAGCAGTTTTTTTTACAAGCTTCCAGACTCTTGACCTCTAGGCAATGGGTGGGATTATTTCCCGAAGGTACTAAACCGATGCTCGAACCCACTTCCCCTAATGAGGTTGGAGAATTTCAACGGGGTTTTGCTCATTTAGCCTGGAGAATGCCCCTAGAACGTTTGGCTGTTTTGCCAGTAGCAATTACTTCTTTAGCCGAGACTGTTTATCCCACTGTTCCCATTCGCTGGCTGCAACCATTCGATCGCCAAGAGTCTTTCTTTGAAAGATCGGGATTGCACCCGATGTTAGTTTATCATCGCGTCAATGTGGCGATCGGGAGTCCCTACTGGATCGATAAAACTCAAAAACTACAATATAAAGGTAAGAAAGCTAAGATTCTCGCTACGGAATTAACAGATTATTGCCAGAATCAAATCATCGAGTTATTAAAGGTAGGAGCTAGTTAAACTTAGATAAAAGTGTCGAAAAGAAGATATTGACCGTACAAACCTAAAGAAAAATGTGTATAAATACTTATTTAAAACAAAACATTAGACAATAGCAACTATTAAATAACTTTAAGTTTTAATATTTTTCTTTCATTTTTTACCTCGTAACCTATGAATTTTGCTAGTAGCGTTGATTTTACCCAGCAGCCCATCGGCGATCGCAACAATCCTTTATTTATTTATCTTCCTGGGATGGATGGCACTGGAGAGCTATTTCAAACTCAAGCAGATAAGTTACTATCTTGCTTTGACGTACGCTGTCTGAGCATTAGAGAGGATAACTCTACCAGTTGGCAGACTTTAGCCAAAGATACAATAAGATTAATTGAGATCGAATTAACTCGTAAAACCAACAGGCAAATATATCTTTGCGGGGAGTCTTTTGGGGGTTGTTTGGCTCTTAAGGTAGCATTGTCTGCGCCACATTTAATCGACAAACTAATCTTGGTGAATCCCGCATCTTCTTTTAACCAATTTCCTTTATTAGGATTGGGGGCGGATATTACTCCTTGGCTTCCCACTTGGCTGCACCGTTATTCTGCTGCGGGATTATTACCTTTTCTCGCCAAACTCAATCGTATTAACGATGGCGATCGCCTTAAACTAGTGGAAAGCATGAAGTCTTTACCTCCCCAAGTAGTAAGCTGGCGTATATCTCTTTTGAGAGAATTTAAAATTGCCGAGGAACAACTACGTAGCCTAAAAATGTCTACTTTGATTGTAGCTAGCGAGTCAGATGCTCTTTTGCCTTCAGTAGAAGAAGCAAATAAACTTGTTTCCCTGATGCCGAAAGCCCAAAAAGTTTTTCTCCCCTATAGTGGTCATGCTTGTCTGCTAGAGACGGCGGTCGATCTCTACGATATTCTTGCCCAAGAAAACTTTATCCCGCCCAAGTCTAGCTTTCTCTTGAAGACTAAAAAACAATAACTAAAAATTATTCAACTTACTACGACTTAAAGAGTAACTTTCGCTTCTAAAGTCTTAAGGTATTCGGTATTAACCTTCGATTCTCTAACCAAAGCAATTTTACCCGTGCGGGCAACTTCGCGAATGCCAAACTTATTGAGCATTTGAATAATTGCCACGATTTTACCAGGATCGCCGACGACTTCAATGGTTACAGCCTCTTCGGAAAGATCGACAATACGGGCGCGGAAAACCTGAGTGATTTCAATCACTTCAGCACGATTTGCAGCATTGGCGTTAACTTTAATCAACATCAATTCTCTTTCGACACAGGGTTGGTGGCTAATATCCTGAACTTTGAGGACGCTAATCAATTTATATAATTGCTTAATTAGCTGTTCTACAACTTGTTCGTCTCCAGGTACGACCATCGTAATCCTAGATACTCCCAATTGTTCGGCAGATCCTACCGCCAAACTTTCAATATTAAAACCACGACGGGCGAATAAACCTGCAATGCGCGTTAAAACTCCTGCTTCGTCTTCTACTAAGACCGAAATAGTGTGTTTCATCATAGCCGAAAGATAGTGAATTGTTATAAGGTTAGTCTCTCATCATAAAATAAATTTGCCATATAGATAAGCAATAAATTCAATCGCCTAAAAACATGACCAATCTCAGCGTTAATCTCAACAAAGTAGCTCTTATTAGAAATACCCGTAATATTGGTATTCCCAGCATCGTCAAAATGGCAAAAATTTGTATTGATGCAGGTGCAAAAGGAATTACCGTCCATCCCCGTCCCGACCAACGCCATATTAGACCTGGAGATGTCTACGATTTGGTTGATGTAGTTAAAGATGTTGAATTTAATATTGAAGGAAATCCTTTAGAAATTTCTTTTATGGAAATTGTTCGCCAGGTAAAACCCACTCAATGTACTCTAGTCCCTGACGCACCCGATACTTTTACCTCCGATAGTGGTTGGGATCTGACTAAAGATAAAGAGCGTTTGATTCCCATTATTAAAGAATTACACGATCTCGGTTGTCGGGTTAGTTTGTTTATGGATGCAGATGTAGAGCAAATCGCCCTTGTCCCCGATACTGGCGCGTCAAGAATCGAACTCTATACCGAACCTTATGCCACTGCATATCGCGAGAATCAAGACTTGGATGCAACCTGGCAGCAATTTGCCGATGCAGCTAAAAAAGCTCAAGAATTGGGGTTAGGAGTTAATGCAGGACATGACTTGAACTTAGATAATTTAGCTAAATTCTGTACTATTCCTAATATTTTGGAAGTTTCTATCGGTCATGCTTTAACAGCAGAAGCCTTGGAAATGGGTTTTTACAATACCGTTAAAGCCTATCTAGAAATTTTAAATTAAAATTAATTGGTTTCTCTTGGGAATGACGATTTAATGAAAGTTGTAACCACATTTTCTTCTCCTGAATCGCTAACTTGAATCAGGGACAATTCCCCAGCAACAGATCCCGTAAGGTACATTTCCCCAGCGGATTCTCCCCCAAGGTCGATATTACCTAATATTTGTTTGGTTGCTGGATCGTAATTAAATTCAACATAATTCCCCGTTACCATTCCATCGACAATATTGTCATAACTGGCGATCGATTCTCCCGATGGTTGGTAAAAATTAACTCGCAATGAATCCAAACTCTTTGCTTTTCCTTTTCCTTGCTCTCTAATAACTTGAGTATTTTTCGCCTCATCATAGCTAAATATTGCTTCGACTTTATATCCAGTAACGGTATCGAATTCCATTGTCTGGGTAATGGCGGTGGCGGGAAACATAAAACATAAGTTGATAGCGATCGCAATTATTAGCTTTGTGACTAAATTAACAGAAAAATCAAGATACTTTGACATACTGAAAAAACAAGAATATTCGTGAGTCTCAAACTTCAATTCCAACAATATAACTAGCTATGGAGTACGAAAAAACTTTTTTATGATAAATTAAGAAATGTTACGCATAAAGTCTTTTTACTTGACATAAAGTACTTTAATAACTTTTTCGCAGAGGAGCAAAGTCTCGATGGTATTGGCGCAAACAACAAATATAGCCTCACAGTCTCTAGCAATTGATTTTTTTCAGAAGACCGTAGGTAGCTGGAATTCTCAAAGACGGTATTATAGTCTAGATAAAAATGTCGAACCCCAAGAAGTAGAAAGCATCCTCAACATTTCTTTCTTAGAAAGAGGATCGACAGAGTTAATCGAACTAGCTCAAAAACACGAATTAGAAGACTTAGAGGCTTTAGTTTGCGGTACTAAAGTGACTTGGGAAAGCAACTACACCAATCAAAATCGGAAACCTATTATTGGTGGAACTGTTTTTGGGATCAAAGGCAATATTCTATATCGCGATCGCGGTTTCGCCACTCCCAAACCAGTGACGGCGATTTATGCTTTTTCTAACCCCGACACTATGAGTTTGCGTACGGAATATAACTCTAATGTCTTTGAAGAAGAAATTAAACTCGTAGGTAGCAAGTATCGCACCAGACAGACAATTATCTCTCGTGCGGGACAAGAAATTACTATCGGTCAATATTTAGAGAAAAGAATCTGATATGCCTAATGTGGATCGGCTTTAATCTGTAGGTTATTAATCATTAGTTTTTAGTTCTTAGTTTCTAGTTCTTAGTTTTTGAGCTATTTTCAAGAACTGAGACTTTGATAAAAGCGATCGCTATTTAATATTGGTGATAAGTACTTAGTATAGGCATTGCGTACTATATAATACGGGATGTTTATTTAATCATCATACTTAAAACTAAGTTCGATCTTGAATATGGCGATCGCTAGAAATAGTTTTTTTAACCAAACATTTATCCCATCGATAATATTGGGAATTGCCTCTGGGGGAGTTTTGTCTGCTGTAGATAAAGCGATCGCAGAAACCCCGAAAGTATTCACAGATTCAACCATCCTCTCCATCAGCTTTGATGAATGCAAACAAAGAGCTATAACCGCAGCTAACTCGATGCTTGATGATCTTACCACCGCAGAAGAAAGGAATCTTCGCTTCAAAGTAACGGGAACGAATAAAAGTACGATAGCAGTTATATATTGCATTGAAAGAGATCGAGGAACAATTGCCATCATCACTACAAGTACCTATGGCAAGCAACAAGAGAAGAGAGCTTATTCCATATACCAGGGATTAACTAAATTGGTTACTTTAAACAAGTAACTAATCTATATTTTGTTCTACTTCTTGGTAAATTCGGACTTGTTGGCAGACAAAGATTTGCTCTTTAAGGGTCTAAAAGACAAAGAAAAGTGAATATTTGTTGTTTGAGATTGTAGATAAACTAACAATTGATTAATAAAAATTAGAATACCCAACATTTCCAATAACTCCTCGATTCTAGCTGCCATACCATAGGCGAAAGTATTGAATCCCCAGGTATCAGCAATATAGCCTCCGACCATTTCCATACCTATAGCACCGCCAACATAGATAGCTCCAGCTAAAATAAACATATTTCTGGTTTTGGCAGGTAAGTTTTGAATAAACCGCCTAAAGATCAAGAGAAAAATTACTAATAGAAACAAAGCGGGAACTACCCAAGCAAAATATAAAATTCCGCGAGCATTAATTGCTTCTCGTATAATAGGAATTAGTAGCTCATGAATGGCACAAGCTTCATCTACCGCCATGTATAGAAAAATATAAGATAAGGCTTTCCAGTAGTTAGTAAATTGTGCCTGTCTTAACTTTTTAACTGTGGCAATAATATACAGTAAATAACTGCAGAAGCCCAGAGTTAAAGCAGAATATAAAGAGGGGAAATTAGATTCGCGATCAAAATTAAAATAGTGGGGAATAATTTCACTACCATTAGTTAAGTTTAACCACTGGACAATTTCTCTCTCAATAATATTGCCAATAATCAACAAAACAATAAATCCTAACAAAAATTTAGTAACTTTTCGTGGAGACAAACTATAATCTGCTAGCTCTAGACGATTTGATAAATGGTTGTTGCTCATCAAAATATATTTTAAGTCTGCTAAATTTGCGATCCGTACCATAGCATTTTATTAATAAATGCTTAACCTATTTATAACTTTATACAAACTCAACTTATTTTTTACCAGCAGTGTTTTTTTAAAGTCTCCCAAACGAATTGCTGCTCTGGCAATGGTAATGGGTTTATCTCTTCTAGTTTATAGTCTTGGTCAACGTGCTTTACGTTCGGCTTTAGTTTCTGCTCGACAAACTATCCGTAACCAATTAGGTAAACTTACTGCATTTCCCACTTTACGTTGGGTTTTTCAATGTTTTATGTCCGTTCATCTTGTTTCCTTCGGTGGAGTTAAACAGATTAGTCATCTTACCAGCGAACGAAGTCATATTCTTCAGTTTTTTAATTCCTATTAATGTCGGATCTAACTCAATTTGACGGTCTATCCCGCAACGACTTACGCGCTTTTGATGTAATTGGCTATGATGTCAAAATCCAAGGGGGTGCTGGTGGCACTGTCAATACTAGCGGTTGGAGTGATGCGGAAGAAATTAACGTGGCTGATGTTCTTGAGGCTAGATTTTCTAGGAGTGTTATTGGTAGGAGTGTCACTAGAAGAATTGTTGACGTACTCTACGACTAACCTATCGGTATAGTCGCAGAATCTCGCAGGACATTAACCCTGACTGGCTGCGTCAAACAGACCCTAGACACTCGGCTAAAGCCTTCGTGCTTACTTTTGAACCCTATATTTAATGCTCCAT
>NZ_JBZNBU010000081.1:0-15792 GCF_058530065.1 Waterburya sp.
ACACCATTTATCGAAACAGGGAGGCATAGCTGCTGGAGTAGTTTCTCTCATCATAGCGATCGCCAATAAAAGCGATGTGAAAACCAACTAACATAGGCATTTTATCTTATTTTGACTTCGATAATTGTTTAAGTCCCGTTAGATGAACCTGAGTAGAATTGAATTGATTTCTTGGGTTGTCCCCCTGGTTTTAAACTGGATGCGGTTTAGTTGAATCAGCCCATTCTTCTTGGTATTGTCTGACTTTAAACTTATACATTTCAATTAAGCCTCGATTGGATACTTTTAATAAGTTAGCAATATCTTCTTGCCAAATCATTACACCGCGATGAAAAAATTTAATTTGATTTGAGTTGTGAGAAATTGTATAAGCGATCGCTTTAAAAAAATTGATTTCTGCTAATTTCTTTCTCATGGCTACCTCAACAGGAAATAAATTAGCTTGTAATAATCTTTTGGTCTGAAATTCTGTTGGTTGCCATTCTTCTTGTAAAGCTCTAGCCAAAGTTTCATTTGCGTCGGGAAGATGAGGATTTTTACCTTTTGACAATGCGCGATATTCTAAACTCAAAAACCAACCGATAAAAGCTTGAATTCGACATTCCAAGTCTTGGGGGCAATTTTCAATCAAACTGCATATTTCTTCATCAAAATAAACACCATATTTTTCTAATGTTGGCTGATATTTACGTAGAATTTCTTCTTCTGCCCAAGATAGTTCCATCCCCCAAAACATTAACTTTTAAACTCCTATTAATTTTGATTTAGTTTGTAATTAATTTGGCTAATATACTATTGCCAAGATTTAATACATTGCCAAGACCAATCGGGATTTTTTTGATAGAAACGTAACTCCCAGCTTATTTCAACATGAGGATCGATGGTAGAGAGTGCTAATTCTCGTAATTGAGTTTGATATTCTGGATTAAAATCATATGCCAAGCTGAGATGCAGCCAATCTTTTAGCCGTATATTTTCCCTGCGAGTGGTGGAAGTTTCTATCGCGGCGAAGTTAGCAATAAGTTGTTTTAAATGATTAGCTTCTAGTTCTAAACCATGCCAATTCTCTTTAAAAGTTAGCTGTTTTAGCTTTACATCCAGAGATAAATTATTTTGCTTTGCCTGAGTATAAGCTCGTTCTAAAGCATTAATATAACTAGGAATCGAGTTAGGGCGATCGCTAAAAAAACCCGTTAAAGTACAGTGAGGCATATACTTGTGGGCGGTATTTTCTCCATATAGTTGTTTTGCCTGAAGAAAATAATCTTCGATTTGAGTATTGAGTTTTCCTACAGGACAAGTGTAGATAATTAAATCAATTGTCTGGTAGTTCACGCCACTCTTTGACCTTGTTTGTAAACTTCTAAAATTCTGGGAACTATGCCATCATCGCTCACGGTAATAAAATCGGCTTTCATCCCTACCTGTAGACTGCCGATCTTGTTCTCTAGGTTAATTGCTTTGGCAGGATTAGAAGTAATTAATTTAATTGCTTGGTATAAAGGTTTATTTGCCTGTTGGCTAATAATAAATGCAGATTGCAATAAACTGCGGGGTACATAGTCTGAAGAAATAATATCTACCAAATCTAACTCCACCAATTCCATCGCCGAAACATTACCCGAATGAGAACCCCCAAGCACTATATTAGGTGCGCCCATAAGTACCT
Source organism: Waterburya sp. (assembly GCF_058530065.1). NCBI lineage: Bacteria > Bacillati > Cyanobacteriota > Cyanophyceae > Pleurocapsales > Pleurocapsaceae > Waterburya > Waterburya sp. Next base: position 1,670 of record NZ_JBZNBU010000081.1, read on the forward strand.
GTAAATTATGACTATGGGATTCCTTGGCAGCATCAATCGTAGTGGGAAACTCCGCCAACACTACCCCTTCAGAAATCGCCTGTTGGACATGATCGATAGTTGCGTCATCATGACTGGCGAGAGAAAGATTTTTTTGATTGCAGGCTTGAACTAAAACTTGTCTATTTTTAACGGCATATTGACGCTGATTGCTCAGGCGCATCTGAATAAACTCATCCATCTTGGCTTCTGGTACGCCATGTTTGCCAACATAATATTCTTTGTATTTATCGATCTTGACAAATTGACGTTGCCCAGGAGTATGATCCATTAAGGATACTAACGCCAATAGAGGATGCTCGAAATAGGGTTCGACTACGTTATAGAGATGTTCGTAACCGAGTTCGCAACGCAGATGCAATAAATGATCCGTACTAAATCTACCTGCTGCTTGTCCTTCTGCCACTACATCAATCATCGGTGCATAATGACGTAGGCGGAGAGAATCTTCTTTTGGGGTAATGTCGCCAATTGCGATCGCATCACAAACTGTAGTTATGCCCGCACTAATTAAATCGCGATCGTGGTTTACTGCTGCTGCTTCTAAAGGAAACCTGACTTTAGGACGAGGAGAAATACACTTTTCTAGGTTATCTGTGTGTAGTTCGATTAATCCTGGCATCAAATAATCGCCGTTACCATTTTGTCCTCGATCTACCACCCCTGGCTGAATATCTTGAATAATGCCATCATGTATGGCGATCGTACCCAATACTTCTTCCTCTGGTAAAAGCAAGCGATAATTTGTATAAACCTGTTCCTGCATCTGGTTTTGTTCTGTAGATATTACCTTGCAGTTTAAAGTATTTGTTGCAAAATATAAATTAAGCTAAGTTTAGCTTTCAGTTAAATTAAAGAATAGACGTTATTAGCGATGTAGAAAATATCATCTAAGTGCAAATTTCTTCCCAGATTAATTCTACAACCGCAAAATTACCATCAATTTTTTTAGCCTCAGCTTCGGGACGAGTGCGGTATAAAGGAGCGTAATGGACTTGCTGGCGTTTGAGCAAATATTTAGGAACAACGGAAAACCAGCCTGTAATTGTTTCATTAACATTGTATTCAAAGTAAACTCGCTCTTTTGATTGAGGGGATGCTGTCAAAATCCAATGAGTCTCTGGGCGATCTTGGTCTATTAGTTTAAAAGATGCAGGAGTAGTTTGAGCAGCAGATTTATGGTTATCTGTTACGGGACTATTCATTTTAATTTTTCCTTGTAGTTCTGAAATATCTGTAGCTTATCTATAGCTGTATTAGGATGGTGCAATGCCTAAGTTTTACCAACTTACCTTGCAAATAGCTAGGCTTCTCCAATCGCACGAGTAATAATTTCCCTAGTTTGCTCGATAGATAGCTTAGGTTTGCTCCAAGACACTTCCCAATGGCTACCCGAACCAAGAAATGTGAGGTCGTTATCAATTCCTGGCTTACCAAGAGCATCAATTATCATTCTTGATAATAAACAAGGACTATTAACTTGATTGAGTCTTATTGTAGTCAGGATTATTTTAGTATCTTCAATTAAATGTTGTTCAATTGCTTCTATATTCATCTAATTTTTTACCAAGGTTTATTAATACTAGCGTGAAAAATTAGATCTAACAGTTCTATTTGTTACTGTTAATAATTTAAAAATAAATCAAATATACTGATGATAAAATAAACCTATTCTATTATTAAGAAAAGCTTAGAAAAGTAATTCTTGATGTGAGTTATTAAATAATCTATAACAACATTAATTTAAAACTGCCATAGATTAAGCATTTTAATAGAGGTCAAATTGTGGAAAACAACCGTTTTATTATTTATCACAAGCAAGCTGCCAGTGCGCGCCTACTATTTCTAGCTTTGAATAAATTTATTTGTCATTTCGATCGCCTGCCTTCAGGATCAAAAATAGTTAATAGCGAGATCGATCGAGGGCAAATTGTTGAAGATCCAGCAGATATAATTGCAACGGTTAAAGCAAGATTGGCAATATCTGAAGATATTCTGAAGCTTGAAACTAAGTTTCAAGCGATCGCTCAAGCTAACGACACCACATTCCCAATATATTTAGTCAATTTGAATACGGTCGATCCTCCTCGCGAGCAAATAGCCCATCTAGAAGGAAAATTCATTTCTATTATGGAAGCTCGCTCTTTACCACCAATTGAATCAGAATTATTAGGTTTAGTTTATTCTTTCTTAATGGATTAAGTAAGATGGGTTTGATTTTCTCTTTTTGCCAACTTAAGACCATTGCTTGCTTGAGAATAAATGGCGATCGCTAAAAGCACTCAAAGATAATTTTTTGGTATTGTAATTAGCTGTTTTATTTTAAAATAATGAGTATTGTTAACTATTGAAGGCAATAACATACCTCTAAAAAGTTTCTCTTCTTATCCGCGAGTATTTTTGTAATACTTGTGATAGAAAGAAACGGATAAGATTTTAGAAAAAAAGCTTCTCTCTAATTAGATTGGCACATTTTTTGGCAGACTTTTAAATCTTCTAAGTTGTTGTGTGAAATTGACTTAGAAAAATTGTTTTTTATAACTTAATAAATTAAGTTGTTAAGAGGTTAAGTTTAATATAATTTAAGCTCTTTTTTACAGTCTTTTCTTTTTCTTTTATCTTAAACTGAGTAAAAAACTTGGTTTCTGGATAAAGTTAAGTTTCAAATTTAGACAAGTAAGTAATTTTACCAAAATAAACATTAAATAAATTAATAGGGATATAACTAATAATCTTTATGCTAGTTGCTAGTTACTATCCAAATCAATCTTATTTTCTGTTTTAAAAGGTGGAAGTGCTTAAGTATGCCATGCGTTCATCGCTAATGTCAATTTGTAAACCTCTAATATTAAGTCTGAGGAAAATTCATCATGGTTAATTCAAAAGCATTAAAGCCGAGCTTTTTAAGAGATGCATTGGTATCTTATGCTAAGTATAATTCTCCTAGGGAACAACAAGTACAACAAAGCGCTTTAAAATGGCTACAAAGCCAGATTGAATCGAATATTGATGAAGGAAAGACAATTATTGACCAGTTCTCTAATCAATGGCGTAAAGGGTCACAGGGAGCTAAAAATGCTCAAGAATCAGCAATTGCCTTAGAAAATTTGCCAGGTTCTTATAAAGGCTCAAGTACAGTTGATAGTCATCAAGAAGATGCTCTAATTTTTATCGACGAAGCAATTCCCCAAGATTTAAAAGATGACTTTGCCAAACGTTGGAACATCAAACAAAAGTTACAGGTTACTAATTCCTCTGGCACGACTTTTATGGTTAATGAAGCGGAATTAGCTACTTTACAAGAACAAGATCCTGAAGGAAATGGCACAACTTGGTATCAGGTAGAAAACAGGCAAATCTATTATTTACTTTCTTACGAAGAAAAAGGCGATCTTTACTCAGTAGTTTTGAATGAAGCAATTAGTCCCCAAGAACGGGATACTTGGTTGGTAGCCAAAGCAGATGTTGAGATATCTAAAGTGTAATCTTTAGTATTTTTATCAGTTATTTTTGGGCGATCGCTATTTTGGGCAATTTGAGAGAGATTAAATTTTTGCTGCTTCGCAACGAGCATCCCTAACAATTTTAATCCCGCCTCGAAATACTAATACAGCGATCGCCGTACCTATGATTAAATCGGGAAAACGAGAATTTAATAGATTCACTAATAACCCTGCTAAGATAACCCCCAGATTAGCAATAACATCATTTTTGGAAAAAAGCCAACTAGCTCTCATGTGTACTTCGCCGTAGCGATGCTTGGAGATTAAAATCAAACAGAAGATATTCGCTAATAATGCGATCGCACCTATAGCCATTATTAAAAGCGATTGGGGTTCGCTACCAACCATAAATCTTTTAATCACATCAACTATGACTAAACCAGCTAAAGTCATCTGAAAAATTCCACTCATTTTAGCGGCACGAATCTTGTTCGATCGGGATTTTCCCAGAGCATAGAGAGAAATTCCGTACACTATAGCATCGGCTAACATATCTAAAGAATCGGCGATTAATCCTGTAGAATTGCCGTAAATCCCCGTGACTAACTCAACTAAAAACATTATTCCGTTAATGCTGAGGAGAATAACAAGAGTCTTGAATTGAGTTCGATCTCTTACTTCTATTTCACAATTGCAGTCTGACATAAATCTTCAATAATTATGGTTTTTAATTGCCTTTTTTGCTCGTATCAAATCTATAGTTGAGGTAACTATTTGTAGGGGAATGGGCATAGCGCGATCACGATTTCCTTGAATACCATAATGGGCAAAAGGTACATGAGAAGGATCGGCTACATTTTCCACTAAAGTCTGCCAATCGTAGGCTAAATCTAGCACCATTGAAGACCAGACAAAACCCTTGCTAGCATCTATTTGCGGAGATAAAGGTAAATCAATACTTCTCGGTTAAGCATGAAACAGAGTTGAAAATCGCCAAATTAGGTTTTTTGAAGCTCAAAGCATCAGTAATTAATTGTGTTCCCGCTTCAATGAGTAAGACAACACGAACCTTGGGAAAAGCAGCCTTTGTTCCTTTGCGGCTTCCTGGATATCCAAATACCCTGGCATTAGCTTGGCTATCTGTTACATCTACTGCCATCACTCTCAACCCACCTAGAAATGCTCCTGGTGTTTCTTGATTTGCCAAAGGTTTAACAATTGAATTAAATAGCTGACTCATTAGTTGAATGACTGTTGCGAGCGCCTGAAATACTGATGAAGCTTCTAACTTGGGATTAATCAAAGAAAATTCTTTGAGTTGCAATTTTTGTACCTAATTTTGCTAGTGATTGACTTTACTTTAGAACATTTTTAGCTTAACCGAGAAGTATTGATAGGTTCGTTACAACTCCCCGATACCATTACTGAAGGAGTTATTAATCTGGTGGGCAATGGGAGTAATTCTTAAAATGATATTTGCTGGTGTTATTTTTGCCACCCTACAGATTTTATTGTTGACAGAAAACAGATTTAAGCTCAGAAGTAAAGTTTTCAGATGAATCGTTAAATGATAATGTTGAAGGTGGCAAAATTTTACATTCTTTTTAGGATTTTACCTGCCATATAAAACAGCTAACCACCAAGTAGATATATAAAAAATGGTAGCCACCACAGATAAAACAACAACTGGTAAAATTACACAAATTATCGGTCCCGTATTAGATGCCGAGTTTCCTAGCGGCAAAATGCCCAAGATTTATAATGCTCTAAAAGTACAAGCTACAAATCCTGCTGGACAAGAAGTTTCCGTAACTTGCGAAGTGCAACAACTACTTGGTGATAACCAGGTGCGTGCTGTTGCTATGAGTGGTACTGACGGATTGGTCAGAGGCATGGATATTGTTGATTTAGGTCAACCTATTAGCGTTCCTGTTGGTAAAGCAACATTGGGTAGAATCTTCAACGTTCTTGGAGAACCTGTAGATAATAAAGGTCCTGTTAACACGGACGAAACTTTCCCCATTCACAGACCTGCTCCCAAATTAACCGATCTGGAGACTGCACCTAAAGTATTTGAAACAGGTATTAAGGTTGTAGACTTGCTAACTCCCTACCGTCAAGGGGGAAAAATCGGATTATTCGGCGGTGCTGGTGTTGGTAAAACCGTTATTATGATGGAATTGATCAACAACATCGCAATTCAACACGGTGGTGTATCCGTGTTTGGTGGGGTGGGCGAACGTACTCGTGAAGGTAATGACCTTTATAACGAGATGATCGAATCCAACGTAATCAACGCCGACAACCCCGAAGAGTCTAAAATTGCTTTGGTATACGGTCAAATGAACGAGCCACCTGGAGCTAGAATGCGCGTGGGTCTATCAGCTTTGACTATGGCTGAATATTTCCGCGACGTTAACAAACAAGACGTACTGCTATTTATTGATAATATTTTCCGCTTCGTACAAGCTGGTTCTGAAGTATCCGCGCTACTAGGTCGTATGCCTTCTGCGGTAGGATATCAACCTACTCTCGGTACTGATGTAGGTGACCTGCAAGAGCGTATTACTTCTACTAAAGAAGGTTCGATTACTTCTATTCAAGCTGTGTACGTACCTGCGGATGATTTAACCGACCCCGCACCTGCCACAACTTTCGCTCACCTAGACGGAACTACAGTACTGTCTCGTGCTTTAGCTTCTAAAGGTATTTACCCTGCGGTAGATCCTCTAGATTCTACTAGTACTATGCTTCAACCCAGCATTGTTGGGGAAGAACACTACAGCACTGCTCGTGCGGTTCAATCTACCCTACAACGCTATAAAGAGTTACAGGATATTATTGCAATTCTTGGTTTGGACGAACTTTCTGAAGAAGACAGACTAATTGTAGACCGCGCTCGTAAGATCGAACGTTTCTTGTCTCAGCCTTTCTTCGTGGCTGAAGTATTTACAGGTTCTCCTGGTAAATATGTAACCCTAGAAGACACTATCAAAGGTTTCCAAATGATTCTTAACGGCGAACTCGACGATCTTCCCGAACAAGCTTTCTATCTAGTTGGAAATATCGAAGAAGCTAAAGCTAAAGCTGAAAAACTTAAAGCTGCTGCTTAATCAGCGAACGGCAAACAGTGACCAGCGAACAATTGTCTTTGACTTGCAGCTTGTTTTGTACTGGTTGCTGTTTGCTATTTATCTATCTACTGATAACTAATAATTAAAATATGACATTAAACGTAAAAGTTATTACTCCTGGAACAACTGTCTGGGATGACAGTGTAGAAGAGATTATTCTTCCTAGTACTACTGGACAACTAGGTATTCTTAGCGGTCACGCGCCATTACTTACTGCATTAGAAGTGGGCGTAATGCGGGTTCGTCCTCAAAAAGAATGGAAAACCATTGCGGTAATGGGTGGTTTTGCTGAAGTTGAGAACAACGAAATTAAAATTTTAGTTAATGGTGCGGAATTGGGCGATGAAATCGATGCCGATACTGCCCGTTCTGAATATGAATCCGCTCAAGCTCGTTTCCAAAAAGTAGAAAATAGCGAAGACCGTTTGGAAAAAATTCAAGCAGAAAATTCGATGAAAAAAGCTAGAGCTCGTTTTCAAGCTTCTGGCGGTACAGTTTAAATGGAGAATAAAGAAATAATACTGATTTACTTGTATTACTTTCTATTCTTAATTCGCAGTTGGGTAGGAATCTTTCCACAATATACCCAACTGCATTTTTATTAAACCCAATCGTAATTGAAAAGCGATCGGCGATCTATAGTCGTTCTAATTAATTTCCGTACTATCTCAGTAATTTGTTCGGGGGATTAGGGATTAGGGGTTAGGGATTAGGGAGCAATAATTAGTACATATTTTCGTATGGTTCTTATTAGGAATGACTATAATTTTAAACAGAGATTTTAAATCTGGGGAAAATTAAATTAGCGAAGCAAAAGCTAAGATAAACGAAGTTATTTCATAACCAAGCTCAATCATGCTTCGCTTGCAAAATTTAATTTATCATCCCCCAGCTACTACCGAACCAATTTTAAAAAATATTAACCTAGAACTGCCACCCCAGAATTTAGGCTTAATTGTAGGTGCGAGCGGATCTGGCAAAACCACAATTCTAGAAATATTAGCAGGATTGGCAGAACCCACCAAAGGAGAAATATTTTGGCGTACCAAACAATTGACAGATTTGGAGTTGCAGCAGCTTGCAGGGTTGGTTTTCCAATTTCCCGAACGGCACTTTTGTGGTGGTACTGTGCTAGAAGAATTACGCTTGGGTCATCCTGAATTAGATCTAAAAAGAGTCAAAGATGCCTTAAGCGAGGTAGGATTAGACCATATATCTCTAAAAACATCTCCCCACGCATTAAGTGGAGGACAACAGCGTCGTTTGGCTTTAGCAGTGCAATTAATTCGTCAGCCTAATGTTTTGATGTTAGACGAACCAACAGCAGGGTTAGACTGGTCAATGCGAATTCAACTAGCCAAACTTTTAGCCAAACTCAAACAACACTGGACGCTTTTGGTGGTTACCCACGACCCAGGAGAGTTAATCGAAATAGCAGATTGCTGTTGGACAATCGATCGCGGAGATCTCAAATCCATTGAGCCTAGTGCATTGAATAGATAACCAAGAACAGCCTATTATGAGTCAGATTGAAACTAACCAGTTGCCCCCCATGAACCTTGTATGGCAACAAACTCTTAACTGGCAACCTAGCGCAGATCGAGAGCAACTATTTCAACAGTTATATCAGGAGATATTAGCAGGAAATAAAGTCCAAAATCTGACTCGTATCACCAATCCAGAAGACTTTTGGGAAAAACATCTTTGGGATTCCCTGTCTGGGATAGTCGGTTTAAAAGAAGCAGAATTAAACAGTAACTTAGAAATAATCGATATTGGTACGGGGGCTGGATTTCCAGGAATTCCTCTAGCGATCGCTTTTCCCCATTGGAAAATTACTTTACTCGATTCTACCCGTAAAAAAATTACTTTTGTCAACGATACGATCGCCAAACTAAAATTGCCCAATGCTACGGGAATTGTCGCCAGAGCCGAAGCCTTAGGAAGAATTCCAGGCGATCGCCAAAGCTATGATATTGCCACCATCAGAGCAGTGAGTAAAGCCTCTGTCTGTGCCGAATATGCTCTTCCTTTAGTCAAAATTGGTGGTTTGGCTATTCTTTACCGAGGACATTGGAGTAGAGAAGATACCGCTAGCTTGCGATCGGCTGCGGGAAAATTAGGCAGTAAAATTGAATTGATTCACTCTTGGTCAACGCCCCTTTCTCAAGGGGTACGCCACTGTATTTATCTCCGCAAACACTCTGGAACTTCTAAGCAATATCCTCGCCCCGTAGGTATCCCCGACAAACAACCTTTATAAGTTTCTTTAACTAATAACTATTTTATTCCCCAATCGGTCGGGGAAATTTAGAAGCTGCGGGAAAATATTTAACGGGTTCGTATTTTAAAGCTTTAAGCATAAAAGAACGCCATACAGGAGCAGCAAAATCACCCCCCGTTATTCCTTTACCCATACTCTGATAATCATCATTACCAATCCAGACTGCTGTAGCCAATTGTGGTACGTAGCCCACAAACCAAACATCTCGTTCGGAAGAAGTAGTCCCCGTTTTGCCTGCTGCGGGGCGACCAATATTCGCTTTTACTCCCGTTCCTCCAGGGGCTAAAACTCCTTTAAGCATAGTAGTGAGATTTGCCGTCGCCCAAGGATCTAAAATACGTTGGGGCTGAGGAGTATTATCTAAGAGAATATTGCCTTTACTGTCAGTAACTTGCAAAATCACTGTAGTTTTAGAATGCCAGCCATTACTAGCAAAAGTAGCAAAAGCCCCCGCCATCTCTAAAGGAGTGACACCAATCGAGCCTAGAGGTAGAGAAACTACAGGTTGCATGGGACTTTCGATACCTAGCTGACGGCAAATTTCAATTACTTTTTCTAGTCCTACTTGTCTGCCCAATTTGACCGCAGGAATATTGCGCGATTGGCTGAGGGCTTTAGACAGAGGCATTATTCCCGCAAAGTCTTCTTTTCCGCCATAATTTTGAGGTTTATAAATGCCTCCAGGAACGCGATAGCTGACAGGTGCGTCATTAATTGTCGTTCCTGGGCTATATTTACCGCTGGCTAAAGCAGTATAGTAAACAAAAGGTTTAAAAGAAGATCCTGGCTGTCTGCGAGATTGAACTGCACGATTGAACTGACTCGATTGATAGTCTACTCCTCCTACTAATGCTTTCACAAAATGAGTGCGAGGATCTACTGATGCTAAGGCTATTTGATCGGCTTTTAAACCCCAACTCCGCAGCATTTTATGGCTTTCTTTAACTGATTCTTCAGCCATTTTTTGAAAGTCCATATCAATAGTTGTCTGAACTCGAATACCTCCTTGACGAACTTTTTCTTTACCAAAACGTTCTTCTAATTCTTTAGTTACTGCTTCGGTAATAAAGGGAGATTTACTTTTACGCCAAGCAGTTGGTCTGCCAACTAATAATTTGGCTTGGAGGGCTTCCTGTTCTTCTTCTGGGGTAATCCAATTGAGGGCGCGCATCCGCGCTAAAACTTGTTTTTGTCTGGCTTTAGTATTTTGATAATTGAGGAAGGGACTGTATTGTTCTGGTGCTTGAATTAAACCTGCTAAAACTGAAGCTTCTGCTAAGTTTAGCTCGCTAGCACTTTTGTTAAAATAGCTTTCCGATGCGGTTTGTATCCCATAATTATTGTGACCCCAATAAATATTATTGAGATACATTTCTAAAATCTCTTCTTTGTCAAAAACTTGTTCGACTCGAATTGCTAAAATTGCTTCTGCTAGTTTGCGACTAAAAGTACGCTCGCGAGTTAAAAAGAGATTTTTAACCAATTGCATGGTTAGAGTAGAAGCCCCTTCGGCAACCTGACCTTGGCGATAGTTAGCTAAGGCAGCACGAGCAATACTATAGGGATTTAAACCCCCATGACGATAAAAGTTACTATCTTCGATCGCAACTACTGCCAGTTTTAAATGGGGTGACATTTGCTCTAGAGTGGCAATTTCTCTATTTGCTTCCCCGTGGAGACTAGTCATCAATCTACCTTTTATATCGTAGACATAGCTAGTTTCGGCAGGAACATAATTGCGTAAAACTCTCACATCGGGAAGATTGCGAAAGCTATAAGCCAAGCCGACTAATCCCCCTGCCACCACTGCACTGGAGATCATGGTAATGCCCAAGACAGTTCCTCCCGCAGCTTTGGCTACACCAGATAAAAACGATCGAGCAATTCCTGGAGAATTCTGAGGTTCTGGTTTTTGTAGCATAATTTCAGAAGACACGGTATGTTAATTCCCTCCCAAGAGCATTACGAGCAGTTGTCCGAGTATTTTAGTAGAAAGTTCAGCAAACTAAAACAGACTATTTAAGTTAGATCGATAATTGTAGCAATACCCATCTCAGAATGGCTTGAGATATATCCCTTAAAAAAAATCCTCGGCTGACTAACCGAGGAATGATAATTCAGGAGAAATCAACGTTGACGAAGCAGTCGCTGCAAGAATTGGAAATTAAGCAAAACATTGTCAGCAACCTACTATTTCTACTAAAACCGATCGCAAAATGTCTGACACAAGTACTTAAAAACTCGTGCATACATTGTGGAGACAGGCTACTGGACTACTGCAAATCTGGTCTGACTATTGCTTTTGTCATAGTCAACCTGTTTGGCAATCGACTAGTAAGTTAGTATGCTCAATTAATTAAGCAGTCAACACTTGAATTTATGTAAATAAATGTAACAAAAATCCTCAATCTTTACAAGGTATTGATTGATTTAGGTTGGTGAGACGCGCTTCTATGTAAACTACTACTACTATTAATCCTTAAATAATCAAATAACTATTTCATCCTGCCGATGATCGTCGCTATTACTGCTTTAAAAGGAGGGGTGGGCAAAACTACCACCGCGGTTCATTTAGCTGCCTATTTTCAGACTCTTGCACCTACATTATTAATTGATGCGGATAAAAACCGTTCTGCATTGGTTTGGTCTAAAGAAGACAAATTACCGTTTTATGTGGCATCTCAAGCAGGTGCGCCTGGTCTGATTAAGAAATTTACCCACATTATTATTGATACTCAAGCAAGACCAGAACCCGAAGAATTGGAAGATCTGGCTGCTGGTAGCGATCTGCTGATTTTGCCGACCACTCCCAACCATTTGGATCTTGATACTACAGTTAAAGCCATAGAATTACTGAAGACTTTAAATGCCAATTATAGAGTTCTTCTAACTAAAGTAGATTCCCGAACTAAAAACGGTCGCGATGCCAAACAATTTCTTAAAGATGCAGAATTGCCTCTGTTTACCGAAGAAATTCCCTTATTGGTGGCATTTCAAAGAGCTCCCAGTCATGGTGTAGTAGTTCAAGATTTCCCAGATCGCCGTGCCAAAATAGGTTGGAATCGCTATAAAGCTATCGGTAAAGAAATCGCCAAAACAATGTTAGATGATGATTGATTGTTATTTAATTTTACGGGCGATAACTGCATAAAAAGGATCGCCTCCAGCTATGCCCATCATTTGAAATAAAGCGGGTACGGGGGATTGATGTACTTTTATCTCTGGCTCGCTAAAACCATCTACCGATTGGAAATAGCTTTTAACTAAATTAACTCGATCTGTATCCGTGCCATCTCGCCAGGCTGCGATCGCTTTTTGATAGAACATACGATTGGAGAAGCTGATAATTACTACTCCTTCGGGTTTTAGCACCCGATAGATCTCTGAAAGTACTGCTTCGGGATACTGTAAGTATTGTATGGAAACGGTAATTAGCACCGCGTCAAATTCGGCACATTCTAAGGGTAATTTGGGATTTAGATTGAGATTTTGGACGAAATAATTATCTAGTCGGGAATTTTTAGCTAATTCTTCTTCATTCATCCCATGACCTTCCACTCGCTCGAATTTCATTTCTTCGGGTAAATGAGACACCCAACTACTCATTAAGTCTAAGACACGACTATGGGGTTTTAATTGTTCTCTGTAGAGATTTGTCAGGCGATCGATAAATCCATCATCAACGTGAGTGACAAAACGAGGATAGTCGTAAAAAGATAGATCGTTAGTATTGTCTAGTTTGGTTCTTTGCTCTGGACGCAGCATCTTAAAATAGTTTATATGTATAGATAAATTAAGATGAATTGTAACGTTTTTTTTACTTCTTGGTTTTTAGTTCTGAATTATTAAACATCAAACTGATAAGCAGAGTTGAGGAAATAGGGGAATAGGAATTTTTATTTTACGTTTAATTAACGTCAGTTCGGGTTAACTCAGATCTTGCACCTACCGCGTAATTGAGTTGTAGTATTAGGGAAAGGTTTAAAGGTTAAAGGTTAAAGGTTAAAGGGTAAGAAATTGATTATCACACCTAGATTGTTAAGTTTACTTGTACTGGTGCAAGATGTCGGGTTAATAGATCGATTTGTTGGGATAGCCTTTAGCTACGAATTAATAACTTCTCAACGAAGCTAATTCACACTAGCCGTATAGTAGGCGTATAGTATAAGTCTGGAAATTTGCTCTACTATTTTAAATATATCAACACCAAGTTAGATCTAACGTTAGCAATTTAATAAATCTATTATGCTTGATTTCCTCAATCCCATACTCAATCGTCATCCAGAGCGTATTAAAGCTAATATCGAAATATACACTTGGGCTACTTGTCCCTTTTGCATTCGAGCCAAACTGTTGTTGTGGTGGAAGGGTGCAGATTTTACAGAATATAAGATTGACGGGGATGAAACAGCCAGAAGCAATATGGCACAAAGAGCAAATGGTCGTCGTACAGTACCTCAAATCTTTATTAACGATCGCCACATAGGAGGTTGCGACGATATTTACGATCTAGATGCTAAAAATGAATTAGATCCTCTTCTAGCCGAAGCTAGTACGTAATTGAATAGTTGCAGAGATATAAATTATTTTTTAACTAATGGACAATAGATTTTCTAATATATTTAATTTAACTGAAGATCAGGCGATCGCTTTATTAAAAAAGCCCTTGGGTACTGAAGATGGTACTTCCGAGCGTTATGTGGGTGCAGCCCATTTAATTAATTTCCCAACCGAAAGATCGATTAATGCTTTGATTGAAGCGATCGCAGATCGCGATCCTAGTTTAGAAAATCGCATCGCCCGACGCAAAGCGGTAGAAAGTTTGGGTCGTTTGAAAGCCGTTAAAGCCCTACCTACATTAAAATCTTGCTTGAGGGATGAAGATGTTCTGACAGTGGAAAATGCTGTCTGGTCGATCGGCGAAATTGGTACGGAAGATGAATCTATCCTCGAAGAAATTGCCAATCTGTTAACTAAGCCCGATCAAACCTATCGCATAATTATCCATACCCTAGCGAACTTTAATTACAAACCAGCAGTCGATCGCATCAAACTTTTTACCAATTATGACGATGAGCCTGTAGTTAGCGCGGCGATCGCATCCTTAGCCCGTTTGACGGGAGACTACAGCCAGATGGATCGGGTAGTGGCATTTTTGCAACACGATAATATTAATGCCCGTCGAGCCTGCATCCAAGATTTAATCGATACGGAATATTATGC
>NZ_JBZNBU010000082.1:0-11560 GCF_058530065.1 Waterburya sp.
TCAGCCAGGAGATCATAAAAACGATCGAAGAATAGTGGCAAAAATGGAGCTAGTCAACCGTCATTATGTGATGACGCAAGTATTAGAAAGAAGAGCATTAAAAGACTATAGCAAACTATTAATTCTGCAATTATTCCATCTTGCAGCTTGTTTGGCATCGGATTGGAAATCTTTACCGCAAGTAATATTGGGCAAACTAAAAGCAATCCCCGAAATTATCTCCATGAGTTATCAAACAATAGGTAGTAAATTATGAAATCGATACTGAAACTAGTTGAATTTAGCAAGCGAATTTTTCATGGACTAGCTAGTCGCTGGCGTAACTTTTACTATCGCTCTTTAGGAGTAAAGCTAGATGGCTATGTATGGCTGCGAAAAATTGAAATTCCTCGCAATTATGCAGATATCGAAATCAAAGCAAATTGCGCTTTAGATCGAGATGTGATTCTGTTATGTAGTGGAGAAATTTCAGATCGCCCCAAAATATATATCGATGCAAATACTTATGTCAATCGCCATACTTTTATTGATGCGATCGAGTCTTTAACTATCGGTAAAGATTGCGCCATAGGACCAAACTGTTACTTAACCGATCACGATCATGGTTTAGATCCCAGTTTGCCTCCTCTCCAACAACCTATGATAGCCGAACCAGTAATTATTGGCGATCGCGTCTGGCTGGGGGCAAATGTAACGATTCTTAAGGGAGTAACCATAGGCAACGATGTAGTAATTGGTGCGGGAAGTGTGGTTACAAAAGATATTCCTGAGGGTGCGATCGCAGTTGGGATTCCTGCCAAAGTCATGAGATATAAAAACTCACCAGTTGTTACTTGTTAAAGATATTAAAGCAATGACAAAGTTTAATTTAGCCGATTTAGTTTCCATTGGTATTGCTACTAAAAATCGCTGGCAAGATTTAGAAATCACCTTGGCTAAGATAGCTCAGAGTAATTTAAAGTCTTCAAAAATTTTAATTTACGATGATTGTTCCGATATTTCTTGTCCTTTTGAATTAGATCGCTGGGATTTAAACATCGAGCTAAAAAGATTCGATAAATCATCTGGCTATATAGCTAGACGCAATCAAATAGCTAAAGAAATTAAGACCAAATATTATTTAAGTTTGGATGATGATTCCTATCCAGTTTTAGGGTCTTTAAAAGCAGCAGTAGAATTTGCTGAAGTCCAATCAGATTTATTTTGTTTGAGCTTTCCTATCTATAATCCCGTACAAAAAAAATTTGAAAACAAATCCGAAAAAAACTTACCCTATAAAGTAAGATCTTTCATCGGTTGCGGGCATTTGTTGCATCGCGATCGCTTTTTAAAACTGAATGGCTATTGTGAAATGTTAGTCCATCAAGGAGAAGAGATGGAAATAGCAGCGAGGGCTTTTCAAGAGAATTTACATTGCTATCATTATCCTAACTTTTTAATTCATCATACAGCATCTAATGAAGGTAGAAATTGGTGGCGCATGGATTTTTATGGTTCGCGAAACAATGTGTTATGGAATGACTGGTTTGTTCCCCAGCAATTAAAAATAATCAAACAAATTAGGACTTTAATTTCGCGATTTATATTATCTTTAAAAGTTAGACGTTGGGGACTAATACAAGGAGAGTTAGCAGGATTTCAGCAAATATCTCGCTATAAACATAATCGACACTTAATGTCTTTAGAAATATTCAACTCTTGGCAAAATCTTCCTTATACTTAATTGCTTAATTACAACTAATTATTAATAATATGACTGAAGATAAGGACGTTAGTAACTTAAATTGGATTTGCTGTCAAATAGGAGCGAGAGAGCATTATTCAATTCCTACATCTTTACAACAGCAAAATAAGCTCAAATATTTAATTACAGATAGTTGGATTGTTCCTAATTCTTTTATCGGGAGATCGCCCGTTTTTTTATTACCCAAACTAAAAGAAAGATACCATCCTGAAATTGATCAAAATAAAGTCACATCTTTTACTGAAAAAGCGATCGCTTGGGAGGTTAAACAAAAACTATTGAAAGTTAAAGGCTGGGATAAAATTATCGATCGCAATCATTGGTGGCAGCAACAAGTTATTGCAGAAATAGAGAAATTAAATATACGCGATCGCAATATTATTTTATTTGCCTATAGTTATGCTGCCCTAGAAATCTTTAGATATGCCAAACAAAGAGGCTGGCAAACAATATTGGGACAAATAGATCCAGGAATCATCGAACATAAACTAGTCACTGAAGAAGTAAAAAAATATCCTCAGTTTCAATCTCAATCCACAATAATGCCCCAACAATATTGGTTAGATTGGCAAAAAGAATGTTATATAGCAGATAAGATTCTAGTTAATTCCCAATGGTCTAAACAAGCCCTAGAACAAACAGGAATCGATCGCCAAAAAATACAAATCGTTCCTTTAGCTTATAACCCTTCATCTCAAATAAAGACATTCATTAGAACTTATCCCCAAGAATTTTCTCAAGAACTTCCTTTAAAAATTCTCTTTCTCGGACAAGTAATCTTACGTAAGGGTATTGCTGCAATATTCAAGGCAATTGAATTATTAAAAGATCGACCTGTAGAATTTTGGTTTGTAGGAAAAATAGGAATTAAAATTCCAGCCAACTTAAAAAAACATCCTAAAATCAAATTCATTGGTATAGTTGCTCGCAGTAAAACAAATTACTATTACCAACAAGCAGATATATTCTTATTTCCCACCCTTTCCGATGGCTTTGGATTAACTCAATTAGAAGCTCAAAGTTGGCAACTACCAATTGTTACTTCACAATTTTGTGGTGCGGTGGTCAAAGATCGAATTAATGGGTTAATATTGCCGAATATCACGGGAGGTGCGATCGCATCTGCGATAAATTACTGTTTGAAAAATCCCCAAGAACTAACAAAATTTTCCCAAAATTCTCAAGATACTATTACAAATTTTAGTCTAGATAAATTAAATAGTAATTTATCAAAAATAGCACGCAATAACTATTAAAAGCTTTTATTACTTATTGCTTATTACTTATTACTTATTACTTATTACTTGTTACTTATTACTTGTTACTTATTAAAATGATCCCCAATAATCTAGCTAAACCGTTACCAAAACTATTAACTTCCATTTGGTTAAAACGAGAATATCCAATTTACCCGAGTTTGGGATTAGCTAGCACTGTAATCGGCACTTTAATGGCAATATTCATCATGCCAGCCAATACTACTACTGTTGACGCTCTATTTCCTAGCGCGCTAGTACTGACTATTGGATTATCTGTTGCACCCATAGCTGCTGCCTGTCGTAGTTTGAGAAGCTTACTAAGAGTAGAACATATTTTAGCTTTATCACCTATCTATTGGCTGTTATTAGATTTGCTACAGCAAGCCTACGCAATGGAAAGAATACCCCGCGAAAATGTTGCGGCAACTTTCTTTAGTATTGGTTTGTTTGTTTCGGGGGTATGGCTAGCAGTAATGATTTCTCCCATGTCTCCACCACAACCTCTCTTAAAAGCTGCCAATCATCAGCTAAGTGTATCTACTTTATACAAGCTAATTTTAATCTTTTTCAGCATAGCAATTTTGAAATATGCCATTCCTTCTGGTTTTAATCCTCAAGTCATGCTGTTTCATCTTGGAAGTAACCGTTGGGCTGCACCTTGGTCTAGAGGAAATTTTGGCGGTTGGAATTCATTTGTCGATCATTTGGATTATTTTGGCTATCTGTTGCCTACTCTTACTACCTTATTAGCCGTCAGACTCCGTCGTATAAATTCTCGTTTAATTATTTCCATCTGTCTTTCGGGTTTGATGGTGGCTTTTTTAGCTCAAGCTGGCAGTCGTCGTATTGTTGGAGTAGTTTTGGGTGCAGCAATTTTATGTTGGGTTTTAGAACAGCATAGACTAACGATCAAACAAATAGTAGTAGTTTTAGCTAGTGTTGCTATTGTGCTGGTTTCCATGCAATCGATGTTGGAATACAGAAATAC
Source organism: Waterburya sp. (assembly GCF_058530065.1). Taxonomy (NCBI): domain Bacteria; kingdom Bacillati; phylum Cyanobacteriota; class Cyanophyceae; order Pleurocapsales; family Pleurocapsaceae; genus Waterburya; species Waterburya sp. The sequence goes on from NZ_JBZNBU010000082.1 coordinate 3,992, forward strand.
AGGATTTCAGGCAGCATTACAAGATAGAAAAGAATTCCAATACGAACACCTCCATGTTGACGATAATTTTTTACGTTTGGCTCAAACTATAACTTTAGTACCGAGATATCATCCCCATACTTACATCAATCAGATTATTTTTCCTTTAGTTAGACCTATTCCAAGAGTACTTTGGCGCAGCAAACCAGAATCTTCTGGTTTCGATTTACCTAGTGTCTTGGGTGTAGAAGGAGTTACTTTGAGCTATAGCGTAATTGGAGATTGGTATGTATGCGCTGGTTTTATAGGCGTTTTTTTAGGAGGGTTAATTTATGGTGGACTGGCAAAAATAGTTAGTAAATTACTAGTGAAACAAAAAGAGTCTTCCAGTGCCATTGTTTATAGTCTGAGTACGATGTGCATTTTTGCTGGATTTCGCTCTTTGTTGGATTTGGTTTTGATGAGCTATGCCATCTTGGCATGGATGTCTATCTCTTGGTTAATGTTACCCAAGCAGAAAAATTTTTAGTCATTCATTACTTATTATTTATTACTTAAGAATGCCTAGATTACTTATATTAACTTATATTCCATCTCCCTATCAGGTAGAATTATTTAATGCGATCGCGGCATCGCAATTATTCGAGCTTAAAGTAGCCTATCTTTATGGTAAATCTGATACGGCGATCGCCAAACTCTGGCAACAATCAAATCTTCAACACGATTATTTAATTCTCGATGACTGCGAAGCTGTTTATCAACAATTGGAAGCAGAAATTCCCCATGTCGATCTGTTTGTATTTAATTACTACGCTCATCCCAGGGTTGGTAAATTAATCGATCGCTGCATAGTCAATCATGTCCCCTGGTGTTTTTGGGGAGAACGTCCTGGTTTCAAACATGATAACTGGTTGGGATATCTATATCGTCGTGGGAAACTATCGAAACTGCATACATCTCAAGCTGCCATTTGGGGAGTAGGATCTTGGGGTGTAGATAGATATCGTCGCGAATTTGGTTCTAACCGCCAATATGTTAATTTTCCTTATTTCTCAGATCTGACTCGCTTTCAGGAAAAAAAGAAACCAGTTTCCTATTCTAGGACTACTAGAACTTTTCTTTATTCGGGAGCATTAATTAAACGCAAAGGAGTCGATTTATTAGCAACGGCTTTTGCTCGTTTAGCAGCAGAATTTCCTTATATTAGGCTGCATTTAGTAGGAGAAGGCGAATTAAAGCCAGAATTAACTGCAAAACTAGCTAAGTATCAAGATAGAGTCCAGTTTTTTGGCTTTCAAACCTGGGAGAAATTACCCGAATACTATCAACAAGCAGATATTTTATGCGCTCCTTCTCGTCATGATGGCTGGGCTTTAGTCGTTCCTGAGGGATTGGCTGCGGGATTGCCTGTAATTGCTACAAAGCGTACTGGTGCTGCTTTAGACCTAATCGAAAACGATCGCAATGGATGGATTATACCTACAGATGATGCTGAAGCTCTCTATAAAGTTATGAAGAGATCGGTACTACTTTCTGCCGAAGAATTAAATAATTATTCCCAAACTGCGATACATAGCGTCACTCAACACTCTTTAACCGATGGGGTAAACAAATTTCACCAAGCAGTCAAACAAACTCTAGCAATAACTAATTAATTAGATGAAAATACTTCACATCATACCTTCAGTAGCTTTCGTTAGGGGTGGTCCTAGTCAAGCAATTATCGATACCGTTAAAGCTTTGAGAGATTTAGGGGTTGAGGCAGAAATTGTTACTACTAACGACAATGGTGTAGATTTGCTAGACGTGCCTTTGGGGCAATTAATAGAATATCAACAAGTACCCACGCGCTTTTTTCCCCGTTTTTCACCCGCAATCGCGCCAATTAGAGAATATGCTTTTTCCGCACAATTCACTCAATGGATATGGCAACACATTCAAGAATATGACTTAGTTCATCTCCATGCCATCTTTTCCTATACCTGCACCGTAACTATGGCAATCGCCAGAATCAAACAAGTGCCTTATATTGTCCGACCTAATGGACTGCTGTGTACTTGGTCGCTACAACAAAGTAGTATCAAAAAACAAATTTATTTGGCACTTATAGAAAGAGCCAACCTCAATCGCAGTCGAGCGATCGAATTTACTGCCGATTTAGAAAAACAGCAAGTAGCAACTTTAGGTTTTGATACCCAAAATTTTGTCTTACCCTACGGTTTATCCATACCACCTTCAATTCCCGATGCTCGTTCTAAGTTACGAGCAGAATTAAAAATTCCTCAAGACGAACCAATTATTTTGTTTATGTCTCGTCTTCATCAAAAAAAAGGTTTAGAGTATCTCATTCCTGCTTTGGGTAAACTTAAAAATCTTCCTTTTACTTTTCTTTTGGCTGGTAACGGTACGCCAGAATATGAAGCCAAAGTTAATAATCTATTGCAAACTTCGGGAATCAAACATAAGACTTATCAGGCTGGTTTTGTCGAAGGAGAAAGAAAAAATTTATTTTTACAAGGCTCGGATATCTTTACTTTAACTTCTCATTCAGAAAGTTTTGGTCTAGCAGTATTAGAAGCAATTTTTGCGGGATTATCAATCGTTACTACCCCTGGAGTTCCTCTATCTTCAGTAGTAATTAAACATAAATTGGGTTCGATCGCACCAGTCGAAATAGATTCTATTGCCAGCACAATTCAAGAGTCTTTATTTAGCTTGCAAGACCGACAAGAAAATCAAGCCAGACGAGTCAGAGGGAGGGAATTAATTTTACAAAATTATACTTGGAAAGCGATCGCCAACAATTTAACTACTATCTATCAAAAACTGGCTAGTAATTCTTTAAATGGTTTAGACAATAAGTATTTAACTCTTAATTGAAAGTTGAGGAAAAACTATGATATCTAATGCTCAAAAATCTGAATATATCTATCAAAATAATCAACCAGAACACCATCATAATTACTTATTGAATCCCTTGATAAAATTATTAGATCGAGTAAAAAATTCTACTAATAGTGAAAATCTGCGAATTTTAGATCTTGGCTGCGGTAATGGTAGCTTATCAGAAGGATTAAAAATAGAAAAATTCAGCTTTGCAGGGCGTATACCTTTCTTATGGAAATCAATGTTATGTATTTATACTACTAACTTATTAAATAAATTTACTGATTGATTTATAATTTCTTGAACCCAAAAATAGTATTTATAATTTTGTAACAGATTTCTGGTAACTATGGTTTTAGAAAGAATTACACCTTTAATTCTTACTTATAATGAAGCTTCTAACATAGAGCGTACTTTATCTCGGCTTACTTGGGCAAAAAGAATTGTTATTATTGATAGCCATAGCAGTGATGAGACAATAAATATTATTAAGTCTTACCCCCAGGCAGAAGTATTTTATCGAGATTTCGATAGTTTTGCCGAGCAATGTAACTTTGGTTTAAAGCAAATTAATTCTGAATGGGCATTATCTATTGATGCTGACTATACTCTAACAGACTCTTTAATTGAAGAAATTAATTATTTAGATGTGGAAAAGTTATTTGATGGTTATTTTGTTAATTTTAAATACTGTATATTTGGTAATCCCTTAAAAGGAACATTACTACCAGAACGCCAAGTTTTATTTAGAACTAAAAAAGCTCATTATATTAATGACGGACACGCCCACAGAGTAGTTATCAAAGGGCGATCGGGTAATCTTAAATCTTTTATCTATCACGACGATCGCAAGCCTTTGTCTCGCTGGCTACAAGCTCAAGATCGCTACATGATTATTGAAGCTAAAAAACTTTTAGAAACGCCTCAAACTGAATTAAGTTTGGCAGACAAAATTCGCGCTCAAAAATTTATTGCGCCGATAATTATTTTCTTTTATTGTCTTATTTTTAAAGGTGGCATTTTAGACGGCTGGCGGGGTTGGTATTATGCCTGGCAAAGAACTTTAGCAGAAATATTACTTTCTATACGTTTAATTGAAACCAATGCAAACTAGCGCTAGAGAAACTATTTTATCTGAAATCTAAAAAAGAATGCTACATATAGCTTTTATAGGTCAGAGGTCAGAGGTCAGAGTTCAGAGTTCAGGGGTGTAGGGGAAAACAATTAACAACCCCGAACTAACAACATCATTTGTAGCAAACATTTTTTTCTTAACTTGTCACGATTGGCTGATAGCTACCCTCACAGATAAATTTTCCGATCCCAAACTCAGGTTAATAAGATTAATTTGCTTGACAAAGATGTTGTTCGATCTCGTTAATTTTATTGGTTAGATTGGCAGAAGGATTAGTCACCAAATATAGTTGCTGAAGGGCATCAGACCATAATTGCTGGCTGACAAAATAGTCTGATTGGGCGATCGCAATATCTTCTGGAGTTGCTTTTTTGGTTTGTAGATCGGTAGTAATTGCTGTTAGTCGATCGGCGATCGCTTTTCTGTCTGCTTCTGGTATTAGAATAAAGCTAAGAGGCGGGTTAGCTTCTCCTTCGGCGATAAATTCCCAATCATAGGTAAATCCTGGCTGTAATTCTTCCCCTTGATAGGGAATAGTAGTAGTGTTGGCAGGGATTTCTTGCGTCCAAAGTAATTGAGCGTCTCGTTCGTAGTTGAAGTTAGCACTAGAACTATAAAGATTAATTTTGCCTTGGGGTATAGTTCCTCTCATAACTAATAACGGGCGATCGCTCCAAACTGTCTGTTCGCCAATGTTACCAGGGGCAATAAAACAAATTCTACTTCTAGTGGTCAGGCTGTTTTCTGGTGCTTTAAATAAACTGATGATGCGTTGTAATAGAGAATTAGATTCAACTCGAACATTATTATTTTTTTGTTCTTGGGCAATAGAAGTCTGAGGTATCAAACAAGTAGTTGCAATTAAAATAATGATTAATTTAGATGTTATAAAATTTAGTTTATTCATGAGATCTATTTTTGATCGAAGATATTACATAAATCCAGATGGCGATTGATGGCAACAGCCAGGGAAGCAAAATAGCACCCGTAATATATAGTTGCAAAGCTACGATACCGTAAAACAAAGTACCGCCAGATAACATACCTAGCAGCCAACGAGGATTTATTTCTGTTGACGACAACCTCAGCTTTATTCCTTTGGCGACTAATAAAGCTGCCAACACCGCCCCAAGTTCGGGAAGGGGAATTACCAAACGATCTTTCATCCAGTGGTGAGTCATGTATGCCAGAAATTCCGAACCTGTAAAGGGAGTCCGATTTAGATCCAAGCGTCTTTCTGGTTGCCAATAGCTGACTGCTGAAGGAGTAGGGAAGTTATCCGAACCTGCTACTAAACCTGCTTCGTTATAGCCTCCAGAACCAATAATTACGATTTGCTGGCTGAGACTGGGTAAATCTTCCTCTAATAACTGCCAAGCGGGGAGGCGTTGATAAACTAGATGGGGAGGAAGGGAAAAGTCTTGAATGGGGCGCAACCATTGTTGGCTAAAATATTGGGATGCAGTAGTTAGGGGATGCTGCTTGAGGGTGGATTGCTTTCCCGACTCGATCGCATCTAAAACATAAGCAAAAGGACAAGTGGAATTACAATCATTGTCTAAGGGCAGACTTAAATAATAATTGGGAGAACTATCGGTAGTGTAGCCCTGGAAAATTCCCTCTAGATTGATTCCCGTCTCTTCCGTTACCCCTAATATTGCTCCATTTGGTTGTTTGATGGCAGCAAAGATAAAATTGGTTTCCCTGGCGTTATTCACAGACTGTGCCAAAATCGGATCGTTTTTAGCTTGGGGGCGATCTAATAAATAATCAATACCAATAACCTTGGCTTCGGCAGCTACCAGGCGATCGACCAAACTAGCTAAATACCGACGATCCATCGGTATTGGACGTTGAATGTCTGCCTTTTGCAATGATAGTTCGTCAATATGCACTAAAGTTACGGGGGCAAGAGTAGCAGGAATTTGTCCCGTCAAGTCGCGATAGATAGCTTGGGTTAAAGTTCTTTTATCTAGCAGAAAATTTTGTACGGGAGGTAAAATACTCAGCAAACAGAGGGAAGTGGCGATCGCGAATTCTTTTCCCTTGGGCAACCATTTTTTAAGTTGCTGCTGCCAACCCCAAGGCTGAATGCGAAATAAGTCGGCATCGGGATGACAAAACAAGGAAGGAATTAGATGGGCAGAAGGATAGGCAAGCTGTTCTTGTTGGAGATAGGCGACGGTACTGTTTAAAGCTTGTTGGACGTTTTCATAGTTAGCTAAAGCCCGTAGTAACTGCACTAGAAAGACTTGAGCTACTTGATTGTGAATCGGTTCGCGCATGATAGCTACCTGACTCATACCCAAATCGATCAGGGAATTAGCAATACTCAAACCACTACAGGAATTAAACAAGGCAAATTGCAAGCCATTAGCTAGGGCTATTTTTAACTGGAGGGCAATTTCGGCGACGGAAATAGCCAGATTAGGCGCGATCGCTAGTTCTCCCCCTGTTATTGCAGTTTCGTTACTATGTCCCGCAAAAAATAAGACCTCCCAGCCTTGAGGATCGGTTAGTTGATCGACAATCTGCTGTTTGATTTCCCTTGCTGGCTGTTGGGGTTGCCAAGTCACAAATTCAATTTTTGCTAGCTGGGCAATTGCTGCGAGAGAATTGCGATCGCCCGTCAGATCTAATCCCGTATCGTCTCCTAAGATAGCTAGAATGCGGGGTTTTCGTTTTTGCTTGACTTTATTACCCGAACTAGTCATGCGAGCGGGAGTACGAGCGATCGCCACCTGACAGCCAAACTCTTCTCCCAATGTCCAAGTTTCCCAAGGTAGTCTGATTAGTTCTTCGCTACAGGTAAGAAATAGATGTACGGGAAAGTTAGTTTTACCCTGACTGGCTATCTTAGCTCTAATTTCATAGAGTTCTGACTGTCGCAACCAGCGTTGAAATTCCGCGAGTAATTGCGCTTCTGCTTGAACTAATTGGCGGTGTTTATCTTGAGGCAGATCTATTTGTCCCCCTTCATTTTTGGGCTTCCGCACTCTCGCCCTCAAGGCAGTTTTATAGAAGCCAAGATATGCTTTTCTCCAATTAGCATATAGTTCTGATAGAGTTTCGGGATAAGCTAAAATCGTCGAAATTTGCTGTCCGTTATGCCAAATCAGTTTAAACAGACAGGTGCGATCGATTTGTTGTATTTCCAGTCGAAAATTCATCCGATTAATTAATAGTTTGCTTAATTAAAAATAAAATTAGGGAAAGTAACTATCGTGCCGTCGTTTAAGCTAACGCTAACGGTAAATTGTTCCTCTAATTCACCGATTACCTGAGTATAAAGATAAGAATCTGCGGTATCTCCCTCAATTTCTTTTTCGTCCAAGACTGTATCCCCTTCTTTTACTAATAATTTCAAGCCTTGGGGTAAATAATTATCGGGTGTTGCTCCCAATATTAAGAGTAAACTCCATTCTGGATTATCTGGGGTTTCTTCAATCGTCCAGGTTACGGCAAACAAACGGAGGGCGCGATCGCCTAAATCGAAGTCCTGACAAGCCCCACGAGCGTTTTCGGGGATTTCTTCACCGCTATTTCTGAGTTGAGTTACGATCGCCTCA
>NZ_JBZNBU010000083.1:0-16602 GCF_058530065.1 Waterburya sp.
AGTGAAAATAAGCTAGGGTTGCCCTACGCTTGTACTGTTGCTAAACGCATTCGCCAAGAAATACTAAAAGAAACTAATCTCACTGCCTCGGCTGGGGTTTCGGTCAATAAATTCCTGGCAAAAATCGCTTCGGGTATTAATAAACCAAACGGTATGAAAGTAATTCTGCCAGAGGATGCGATCGCCTTGGTTGAAACTCTACCAATTGAAGTATTTAACGGTATTGGTAAAGTTACCGCAGCCAAGATGAGGAAATTAGGAATAGAAACTGGGGCGGATCTAAAAATGCGATCGCGTTAAGAATATGGTGAAGAGTAGGAATTGCAGAAGTCATGGAACGTATCGGGCATCCCGAAATATTTCATTACTGATAGGGCTAAAGAATTTAAGTCAAACCATTCTTAGTTTTTCAGCAAGCCCTACTTAGATCTTGTGCGACTATTTCCGAAAAAAAGCGCACCGCCTGCGCTGAGGTCTCCTCAGCGTAAAGACGGAGCAAGCAGGGGTTCTTCCTCCCGAATGTTGATACAAGAGTGCTGTTATACCTTCTCGGTTATAGCGATGCACCCAAGACATTACTGTTTGAGGGTTTCTCCTGGTTTGTTTTCCTACAGTAGTTGCACTTTTACCTTCACTGATTTCATACAATGCCATCAGCCTTTCTCTGGTTCGAGGATGTTCTGCAGCCAATGCTTCTTCTCTTAGTAACTCTCTGCTTTGATTCCAACGAGCACAATCTACTTTTAACATCAACTCAATTTAGTCTTATTTTTCTCCTCTCAATCAGCCTATTTTATTTTTGGTCAAAACTCCAGTTTTCAATCTGGACGGGGTTTAAAGGTGGCTTAATACTCACTTTGAACACCAGAAAAATCAAACCTAGTCAAAACAGAAATAGTAGTATTGCTCTCGACCAAATTCGGACAGTAGATAAATCTAGATTAATCAAAAAGTTAGGAAATATTACTTTAGAAAAAAGTCAAAGTGTTGCTGATATTTTAGTTGAGATGTTTTCTATTTAGGGCGATTTATTAATTTATTAACTATACACAGGGCGATCGCCCTAACAAATTAAAGAAATAAACTAGGAGAAACTTTAAAATAAGCTCCCAATCTTTTTGCCTGTTCTTTACTAATATCTCTTTTATCATTAACAATCGAAGAAATTAATCCTTTAGATGGGCTAATGACGTTAACCAAATCGGCTTGTTTTGTACCGCTAGATCCTAAAAGATGTTGCAATATTTCATGAGGCGCAAGATTACTCCAGTCGTCTAAATTATATACTTGCTCTTCATAATCTTCAATTAATTTGACTAGTAAGCGAAACAATGCCGTTTCTTCTGGGGTAAGATTATTTTTTTTAGCAATTAAACTTTCTGTTACCGAGACGATAGCTGTCCAACTAAGACCAATAGCAGCGAGGGTCAAACAGATACCGCTAATCCAAGCAGTTAACCAAGAGAGCAAGAACCGTCGTCCTAAAAACATGACTACGATTTGAATCAAAGTTAAGACAATCAGACTATGACCAGCAAGATTATGCAAACTCAACATAAGTGAGCCATTGGTAACTTCTTCGACAATCATTGTCAGGGATTTATAAGCTCCAAGTGCCGTAGGCTGATAGTAAAATGCTAGCAAAATGCCAGTAAAAGCAGCAATACCACAAAGGGTAAGTTCTACCACTGCTGAAAGTGTAGCCGTTCGTTGAAGTATATAGCGATATCGAGGGATTCCGAGCAATTGGATTACAGTGGCAACCCTTTCAGATAGAATTGAGAAGTTTAAAAAATCTTTTTCTAAGAGAAAACTTTTAAGTTTTTTGATTAGTCGATTAACAACCATGACAGTACCCACATAAGCTACGAAATACAATAAACGCCAGTGAAAAATGACCACAGTTTGCCAAGCTGGATAACGTTCCCGAAGAACTAACCGAGAAGAAATAATGTCTCTTAGCCAATCTTGATACTCTTCCCATTCTTCTGAAAAATGTCTGACAAATTTACCTATTCTGCGCGCCAATTCTAAATTCTGAGAACTCATTTCACACCCCCTCTGGCTCAGATATCCAATAAGCGACGCTTTCTAATAACTGTTGTTTCGCTTTCAGAGCTTTCCTACCAGTCCCCGTAATTTGGTAGTATTTCCGTCTAGCTCCAGTATGCTTTTCAGGTGCTTCATTACCCCATTCCGATTTAACAAAGCCTTTTTTCTCCAGTTTTTTCAAGTTGGGATAGAGAGAATTAAACCTTATCTGTTTACCTCCACTATTCTCTATTGCCTCAATAATCTCTAATCCGTAGCGTTTTCTGATTAATTATTAGTCTTAGGTTCGTAAAATAAAGCTGGTTCGGCTTTTATTCTTTCTGCAATAGGTTTGACTCTTTGAATTACCTCAATGAGATATTCATATTGGGGGATTTTTTCGTTGGGTAAAAATCTAGCCGATCCAGCAATATGAGATGGTGCTTGAGTCAATGCTTTATGGATAGCGACAAATTCTTGAGGCTCTAAGTTATCTGAAATCAAAATTGCTCCCGCAGGTATGGTGTGACTGTCGAGATGAACAACGCGAAATTGGTTTGGAGGGAATTGTTGACGATATTGATTGAATTCTTGTAAAGATAGTGCTGCTGCATCTATTTCTCGTTCTTTAAGCCATTTTAAACTCGTTTGAGGAGTGGGAGCAAAACGAACTTTTTGCAGAGTCAAACCGTAGAGATTGTAAATCGGCAAATAGTAGCCAGTAGCAGATCCTTCCTGTCCTAAAGCAATTGTTTTGCCTTTAAGATCTGTTAATTGCTCGAACTTGCTATCTTGATTAACTACAATCGTCGATCGCACTTGCTCCACTCCCTCTAGGGGAATTATCGGTTGATATTGATAGCGATCTACAGCGATCGCAGCTATCCCCGAAGAAGCAAATACTAAATCCCAATTTTGTCTGCTAATCTGTTCTAATGCCTGAATTTCATTATAGGCTGGTTCTAATTCGACGATGCTTTTTAGTTGAATACTCAGATAGTCTTGTAGATTGGCATATCTATCGAGGGATTGATTGCTTTCTCCATAACCAACTACGCCAATAACTAGTTTTTTAGAGATTCCTTCGTCTACTTTCCTGCAAGCTGTAACCAGCAATAATACAAATACAATCCTCAAACAACGTCGCCACAACATAATTTTGTTAATTTAAGCTAAAAAAAATTAATATTATTTAATAATAAAAACTGAATCGATAAAATCATTCTTTAACTAAAGAATATATCAACAAAAACCAGGGTCATAATAGATATTTTAATATTTATTATTTTTGTAGTTTAGATTGAGAGATTCTTACTTAAAATAATAAATATCATTTTTAATAGACAATTCTTGTTTTTAAAAAAGTTATCGATAATCTTTATTATTTTCGAGAAGCCATGTAATTATGTTTAATAATATTAAGCTGGGAATTAAATTGAATATTCTTTTAGCAATAATTCTGATAATAGCAACCCTAGCTGTGAGTTTTGTTTTATCGGGAATATTACAAAACTATGCTGAAGAGATCGTAGCCGAAAAAGCATCCTTATTAATTGAAACTATGAATTCGGTGCGACAATATACTAGCACCCAAGTAAATCCCGAATTAGCCTCTCGACTAGAAACAGAACCATTCTTCTTACCCCAAACTGTGCCTGCTTACTCTGCTAGAGAAGTTTTTGAGAATTTGAGAAGTAATGACGAATACAGTCAGTTTTTTTATAAAGAAGCTACTCTCAATCCGACAAACTTAAGAGATAAGTCAGATAAATTTGAAACTCAAATAATCAACTCTTTTCGTCAAAATTCCGCTGCTACCACTGGTAAAATGGCAGAGTTGCAAAAGTATGGTTTTCGCACTATCCCTGGAGGAAAATTATTTTATATAGCTCGTCCTCTAGCTGTGGAAAAAGAAAGTTGTTTGCGGTGTCACGGCATTCCTGAAGATGCTCCTAGAAGCCAAATTGCTACCTATGGTAACGATCGCGGTTTTGGCTGGCAATTAAATGAAATTGTAGGGGCGCAAATTATTTCCGTTCCTGCTAGCGAAGTTGTCAGACAGGCGGAAAATTTGAGTTGGTTAGTAATTGGCAAATTTTTAATCTTTTTGCTAGTTGTAATCATTTTATTAAATATATTTCTCAAACTGACAATTACCGATCCCATTAATCAAATGTCTTCTCTATCTAGAAACTTGAGTATGGGAGATTTTAGCGTCGAGTTCGATCGTGAGAGTAATGATGAGATAGGTGTTTTAGCTAAATCTTTAAACCGACTAAAAGTAAGTTTAAAAATGGCAATGGAAACGATGGAAAATAAAGATTCGCAGTCTTAAATAATTTGCATGATAGAAAAGTCAGCTTCGCCAAAATGAACGCTAAAAGCCACTTGTAAGTTTTCCAAAGACTTAACCAGCCATTGCGCGTTATCTTCCGATGCTGCTTCGTAATGGGAAAAAAGAATGGAAAATCTTTGTTCTAAATAGGGTTTTACTTTATTACACACCAAGACTAGTTTTAATAGTAAACCAATAGTTTTTACTTCTCCCATATAAGTAATCAAATCTAAATAGCGATCGTGATTAAAACTACCCTTACCATCTACTACCAAAAACTTAAATAATTGACAGTAAGTTCGCATAGTGAGAAATTCATCTAATTCGCGATTTTCAAATTCTGTCATCGTATCATTCAGACAGTAGCGCAATTTATCGTTAAAACGACGTTTGCCAAAACGAGAATCAATACCAGAGACTATATATTCATAAAGATCGTTTTTAAATTCTTTGTATGAACGAGTTTGAGTTGTATGAGTTAAGAATTTCTGGGATAAATCATAATAGCTCCAATTGTGTTCTACTTTGCCCATATAATGACGTAAAGCTCGATCTAAGTCGCGATCGCTTAGTAAAGTAGGATTTTCCACCTTTTGGATTAGTCGTTTGGGAATTTTAGTTTTATTAGCTGCCTTATATTTTTTTACCATTCGCGCCAGACGCACTCGGTTGGTAATATATTGAGCAAGATTTAATTCGTAGCTAGATTGAATTCCTGCTTGAATGGTTTCTACTGTTTGTTGAAATTCTTCGCTACTACCTTCTGTAAGCAAACAATGTTGGTGTAAATAGGGATAGCGTTGGATTAAATCTCCTACAGAATTACTAACTACTTCAATGCGTTGATGGCGACGATTTTCTGGTTCTAAACTACCATCAATTAAACGAGCTAAGCGTTGCAATCTAACAAAATATTCTGTAGTTAAAAAGTCTTTAATTAATTGTCTTTGTTTTCGACCAACACGAGAAACAATAGCCCCTGGAGGTAACGATCTTTCTAATAAGCAAACTAATTCAATAATTTCTAATTTATCGTTAGGCTGCATTTGCCAGCGATTGACTATAATATGACAACAACGGTTAAAAAACGGGATAAAATCAACTTCGGCTCTACTACTTTCAACAATGTTTTCTAAAGCAATACGAATGCGATTATCTTGATATCCCATTGCTTTGATAAACAGATGATTAAATCTTTCTAAAACTTGAAAAGGTTCTTCGGTTTTAACACAAAATAATAAATGATCGTAAATTTCTTGTTGTTCTGCTTTAGTCGAACGGGGATTTTTATTTGATTGTTTGTAAGTGCGATTATCGAGCTTCCCCATGATTTTAATTTGTCGAAGTTGTTCTAATTAACAGTTACAAAACAATTATTTGTTACCTTAATCTTAAATCTTTAATTAAAATAACGCTGTAAATTTTTTATCAAGATTCTCCAGTTTTATTGTTAGTATATACACTCAAACTATTGAGCCTAAATTAAAACTCAAAATTAATTTAGGTATTTTTTTTGTAGTCCAGATAATATAATGTATTTTTCTTTATCTCAACTAAGTGACATCCTGGAGACTCCAGCTAGATCGAACAATAACCCCACTCCAGATCTTCCAGTTTTGGGTATTGCTACAGATACACGATCCCTTGCTGAAGGAGAAATTTTTGTAGCGTTGATCGGAGAAAATTTCGACGGACATCATTTTGTCGCTCGCGCTATTGCAGGTGGTGCGATCGCCATAGTGGTCGATCGCCCGATGGAAAATATTACCGTACCTCAATATGTGGTTCGAGATACCCTAGAAGCTTATCAAAAAATTGCTCGTTGGTGGCGCGATCGCTTGAATATTCCCGTAATTGGCATTACTGGTTCGGTAGGAAAAACTAGTACTAAAGAATTAGTCGCTGCGGTATTGAGTACCCAAGGCAAGGTATTAAAAACCGAGGCTAATTTTAACAATGAGATTGGCGTACCCAAAACTTTGCTACAAATTACTCCCCAACACGACTACGCAGTGATTGAAATGGCAATGCGAGGGGAAGGAGAAATAGCCCTGTTAACTAAAATAGCCAATCCTACCATCGGTATTATTACCAACGTGGGTACGGCTCATATTGGACGCTTGGGTTCGAGAGAAGCGATCGCTCGTGCTAAATGCGAACTTTTAGCAGAGATGCCCCATATTAGCACTGCTATTTTAAATTATGACAATTCTTTATTGCAAGCTACGGCAGAAAAAGTTTGGTCGGGAAAAACCATCACCTATGGAATGAAGGGGGGCGATATTCAGGGAGAAATAACAGGAGAAAAAATCAACGCCTTGGGACGCAGCTTTCCTTTACCCCTGCCAGGAGAACACAATGCCAGTAATTATCTAGCTGCTATTGCGGTAGCACGAGAATTAAAAATCGATCTAGACACTTTAGCAGCAGGAATTGAAGTCAAACTACCCAAAGGGCGATCTCGTCGTTACAATCTGGCTAACGATATAGTGGTGTTAGATGAAACCTACAATGCAGGTTTAGAATCGATGCTCGCTGCCTTGCAAATGCTCAAAAACACCCCAGGCAAACGCCATATTGCCGTTCTGGGTACGATGAAAGAACTGGGAGAATATTCACCACAGCTACACCGACAAGTAGGAAAAAAAGCCCAAGAATTAGCCTTAGATTTAGTTCTAGTATTAGCTGACGAAGCAGCCACTCAAGAAATAGCCATCGGTGCGGAAAATATTCCTAGTGAATGTTTTAGGGACTGGGCTAGTTTAACCCATAAATTAAAACAGATAATTCAATCGGGCGATCGCATTATCTGTAAAGCTTCCAACTCAGTTGGTTTAAATCGAGTAGTCGAAGCATTAACTAACAGTAATTATTAATTACTAGAACCCCAATCTTCAATGCCCAAACTCTTGGGGGAAATCCACAAAGATTCGCTTTGTTTTTGACGATAGCGAGATAAACGTCGGCGAGATTTTAATGTTTCTCGCACAACATATCTAAACCATTGGTCAATATCAGCACCAGCTTGGTAGGGATCTATAAAAGCTTCTTCGGCAATATCAATAATCATCCGAACTAACTCAGAAATAGAAATTTCCAAATAGCGACAGTGTAAATTTGCTTCTTTTTCCCAATGAGGTAATGTTTCATCTCCTATTGCCATATTTCTGGCTAATTCAATCAGATCGTAATGGTCGGTGTACCAAACTTCGTTGTATTCCATGTCAGGAAAAATATTAGCTTTACTTGCCAAGATATCAATAATACAAATTACCAGAGTATTAATTTTATTTTCTTCGGCTGAAGTATAGCGTTCTTTAATTATTGCCCTTAACATTTGCGCCAAATTGGTATATCTTTCCTGAGCAATTTTGCAAGCTTCTTTGTAATTGTAATCGGCTAAAGCAGCAAATTTATCGTGTTTGGTCTTAGGTAATTTATTATGTCTTTGTCGTGCTTTTTCCAATTGTGGGTTGGGACTAGATGTTAAAGCTAGGGGGTGAAACAATTTAAGTAAGAACATAATAAACTACTGTTGATAAATACCTTAAGCTGGTTTTGAAGATGTATATTTGTATTTTTAAATGATTACTTAAATTTGAATGACTATATATGATTTCGATCGCTAAATGAGTAGATCTACATCTAACTAATAACAACCGATACTAAACCGAATTAGTTGCCAAAAACCTCCTTGGCAGCACGATGCAAAAGAGAATGACGATATACTAAAGCAGACATATCTTTGCCATATCCTCCGCCAATGACGCAAGCAACGGGATAGCCCTCCGCTTGGCAAGTACTTAAAACCATTCTTTCTCGACGATAGATACCCCAATCTGTCAGAGCTAATTTCCCCAGGCGATCGCTGACATGGGTATCCACTCCCGCATCGAATAAAACTATATCTGGTTGGACTCGATCTAGTAAATCTGGTAGATGACTGGCTAATATTTGCAAATAACCATCATCATCCAAATCGATGGGTAAAGGTACATCGAGATCGCTTTGTTGCTTTCTTCCTGGAAAGTTTGCTTCGCAGTGCATCGAAAAAGTAAAAACGCGATCGTCATTTTGAAAAATATAAGCCGTGCCATCTCCCTGATGGACATCACAATCAACAATTAAAATCTTCTTAACTAATTTTTCTGCTAATAAAACCCTGGATGCGATCGCCAGATCGTTAAAAATGCAAAATCCCGAGCCATAACTGGGGAAAGCATGATGAGTACCCCCAGCGGTATTGCAAGCACAGCCATGTTTTAAAGCTAATTTAGCCGCCAAGATCGTTCCCCCCACAGCAATGCGAGTACGATGGGCTAATGCTGCACTCCAAGGCAAACCAATACGACGCTGTGCTTTATATTCCAACGTGCCATTACAATAAGCTCGGACGTATTTTGGGGTATGAACTAATTCAATTAATTCTAAGTCTGGTAATTCTGGTTGATAAATTTGCTCTGGTACTATTACTCCATCTTTCAGCAATAAATCCCGCAATATTTTGAACTTGGGCATGGGAAATCGATGGGCATCTGGCAAAGGAGCGACATAATCGGGATGATAGACAATAGCAAAATTATAGAAGTTATTTTTATTCTTATTTACAAGGGATCCCATTAATTTTTTGAGCGGCTTTTTTTAAGTAAAGATGAAGATTGACTTCTTTCAAACAAGTTATGATGAACAAACAAAAATAACTAATAAATTATGAAATAATGAAATCAAGACTAGATATTCATTATTATTTACCAATTTTGAAAGGTGCGTTAGTAGATGGCGTGCTTTTTTTTTGGCAATTTTCCCTAAAGACGTATCATGATACGTCTTTATTGTTGAGGTAGACTAAGGACGAATATTTAATTTTCCTGAATAAATTTTGCAAAATCGTTCCAACTATTGGCAGCTTATTCCTTTTGTGCTTCCTCAAAGTCTAACCATAGGGTTGGCTTTTATTTGCACCCTATTGTTTACTACTCTTTGGCCAATTCAAGCTTGGTTGGCTGGAGAAATGACCGAATACATAGGAAAAGGCGATACTAATAATATTGCTAGATTAGCGGGGCTAGCGGCAGTTATTTTTATTGCCAAAGGTTTTGTCCAATACGGGCAAGATTCTTTGATGGCGAAAGCAGCTTTAACTATTGCTCTCGATTTGCGGAAAGTGGTTTACAGTCATTTACAAAAATTGAGTTTAAATTATTTTGAGATTGCTAAAACAGGAGATTTAACCTATCGCCTGACAGAAGATATTGATCGCATTGGCGAAGTGGTCAATCAGTTTTTTCATGATTTTGTTCCTTGTATTCTCCAGTTAATTGTGGTTTTGGGTTATATGCTGTGGCTTAACTGGCAATTAACTATCGCAACTTTAGTTTTAGCTCCTTTAATGGCATTTATTATTGGGGCTTTTGGCGAAAAACTATTGCAATATTCTCGAAAAAGTCAAAATCGTATTTCTAATTTATCAGCACTATTAACCGAAGTTTTAAGCGGAATTAGATTAGTTCAAGCTTTTGCTGCCGAAGATTATGAATTAGCCAGATTTACTCAAGAAGCAGAAGGCAATCGTCAGGCAAAATATCAAGCGGAAAAAGCTAAAGCTTTTCAATTTGTAGTAGTTGGTTTTTTAACCTTAATGAGTGTAGTTGCTATTTTTTTCTTAGGTGGCTGGCAAATTTCGCAAAACAATCTGACGGGCAAAGAATTTGTGAGTTATTTGGCAGGGGTAGCCCTATTAATCGATCCGATTACCCATACAACCAATAACTACAATAGCTTCAAAGAAGGTCAAGCTTCGGTAGATAAAATCTTTGAATTATTGGCAATATCTCCTAGCGTCGTTGAAAAAAATAATGCCACTGTATTAGAAGCAGTTAAGGGAAAAGTTGAATACGATTCGGTTAGTTTTAGTTATCATTCCAATACTTTAGTAATTAACGACCTCAGTTTCATCGCTCATCCTGGAGAAACTATTGCTTTAGTTGGTAGCTCTGGTGCGGGCAAGTCTACTTTAGTCAATCTGTTACCTCGCTTTTATAATGCCGATCGAGGTAATATATTAATTGACGGTATAAATATCAATGACGTTACTCTCAAGAGCCTCAGACAACAGATTGGTATTGTTCCCCAAGAAACAACTTTGTTTTCTGGTACTATTGCCCAAAATATTGCTTTTGGTAAAGATAATTTCGATCTAAAAAAAATCGAAACAGCAGCTAAAATTGCTAACGCCCATCAATTCATTAGCGAACTATCTCAAGGCTACTTTTCTTATATCGGAGAAAGGGGAGTCAATCTATCTGGAGGACAAAAACAAAGAATTGCGATCGCTCGTGCTATTTTACTCGATCCTCGGATCTTAATCTTAGATGAAGCCACTTCCGCCCTCGATTCAGAATCAGAAACTTTGGTACAAGAAGCACTAGAAAGAATAATGGAAGATCGGACTGTATTTGTCATCGCCCATCGTTTAGCTACAGTGCGTCGAGCTAGTCGCATTCTAGTCCTAGAAAAAGGTCGCATAATCGAATCGGGAAACCATCAAGAATTATTAGCCCAAAATGGCAAATATGCTAGTTTCTATGCCAAGCAATTTCAATTAGATTAGACTTTTGTAAGAAATAAGGGGAAAGGGTTAAAGGAACAAAAATCAACAAAAATATTATTAAAAAAACTTTTACAAGAGGTCTATTGAATTGTTGGTAAATCCTTAAAATTTGTCTTTAACTTTGTATTAAAAATTTCGACGAAATCAATTTCATAACCTTGTTATAAATGCGCTCTCATGTTCAATCTATTTTTTTGTCGTTGATTTTCTACTATTTTGGGGTTAAGAATTGCTTTTAAAGTGCGATCGGCAAGTAAATATAGTGGTTCTTCGGAATTAGGACTGATAGTAAATAAAAGTTTTGAACAATTGTGTTTAAATTCAAAGTTTTGTGACAAGCAACTATGAAGTAACTCTAGATACAGTTTTTCTGATTTTTACTGTATACAGTATCCAATAAAGACCTTTGGCAAGAGAGTATCAAAAGAGTGACTGTAGCGAAGCAAAAAAGTGAAAATCAACCGAGAGGAACACCGCCTCATAATGGGATCTTAGATGCGATCGCGCGTTATTTTCAATTCGAGCGCTATAAAACTAGTTTTCGCACTGAAATCTTAGCTGGCGTGACTACCTTTATGACCATGGCGTACATTTTGGTAGTCAATCCTTTAATTCTTTCCGATGCTATATTTCTCAGCGAACCAAGAGATTTGTTTAGTTCCTTGGTGGTAGCTACCGCAGTATCGGCAGGTATCGGCACCTTGATTATGGGCTTACTCGGAAAGTATCCCTTCGCCCTTGCCCCTGGTATGGGAATTAATGCCTTTTTTGCCTATTCGGTAGTGTTGGGTTTGGGTATTGACTGGCGGGTAGCTTTAGCTTGTGTCTTTTTAGAAGGGTTGGTATTCATTCTGCTAACGGTTACCGATATTCGCCGTCATCTAATTACTGCCGTACCAAGTTCGATTAAATCTGCAACTACTGTCGGCATAGGTTTATTTCTAGCCTATATCGGCTTAGGTGGAGCTACAGAAACAGGCGGGGCGGGACTAATTGTGGCAAATGAAGTTACTAAAACCGATTTTGGCAGCTTGGCACAACCTCAAACTCTGATGGCAATCTTTGGTATTTTCTTGACTGCGTTCTTTATGGTACGACGCATTAGAGGGGCATTGTTATGGGGAATTGTGGGTACGGCTTTACTCGGTTGGGTATTTGGCGTAGCTACTGCACCCCAAGGAATTGCATCTATTCCAGCTTTCCCTAAAGATTTATTTGGGGCTGCATTTGTTGGTTTGGGAGGAATAAATAGTAACAACTGGATTGATTTTATCGCTGTGTTACTGGTGTTTTTATTTGTGGATATGTTCGACACCATCGGCACTTTATCGGGGGTAGGAATGCAGGCGGGATATATCGATGACAATGGAGAATTACCCAGGGCAAATCAGGCTTTAACCGCAGATGCGATCGCAACTACCACAGGGGCAATTATGGGAACATCTAGCGTGACTACCTTTGTGGAGTCAGCATCGGGAGTGGCAGAGGGTGGACGTACTGGTTTTACCTCAGTGATAGTTGCAGGATTATTCTTTATCTCCTTAATATTCACGCCGATTTTTGAAGCCATACCAGCGTTTGCTACTACTCCCGCTTTAACCATCGTGGGGGTATTAATGATGGCAAGCATTACCAATATTAACTGGGAAGATTTAACCGAAGCCATACCTGCATTCCTGACTATATTTTTTATTCCCTTTGCCTTTTCTATTGCAGCAGGTCTATCTATTGGCTTAATTGCCTATCCCTTAATCAAAACTTTTAGCGGCAAAGCTAAAGATGTCCCAACAATTACCTGGATATTAGCAGCTATATTTATTGCCCGCTTTATTTTTATGACTTTACGTTTTGGATAAATTTAATTAATGACTAATCAAGAATTAACTATAGAAACAGATAATATGCCAAGTGAAGCACCCGCTTCGATTAAATCTGATTTAATTTATGGTTTAGAAGCCCGCCCACCCTTTGTCGAGGCAATATTTGTGGCATTGCAGCACGTCTTTGCCTGTTTTGTAGGCATTATTACCCCTGGATTGATTATTTGCGGGGCGTTGGAAGTATCTCCCGCCGACACTACTTTTATTTTGAGTATGTCCTTGGTGGTTTCTGGGATTGCTACCTTTATCCAGGCAAAAAAATTTGGTCCTGTAGGTTCGGGTTTACTTAGCGTACAGGGAACGAGTTTTGCTTTTTTAGGTCCTATTATTGCTACAGGACTAGCAGTTAAAGGCAATGGAGGTACGGCAGAAGATGCTTTGGGTTTAATCTTCGGCTTATGTTTCTTTGGTGCGTTTGTGGAGATTTTTGTTAGTCGCTTTCTTCATCTGGCAAATAAAATCATTACTCCCTTGGTAACGGGAGTGGTAGTAACTTTGATTGGTTTAACCTTAATTAAAGTTGGTTTGATCTCTATGGGTGGCGGTCAACCATTGCTTAACAGTTTGCAAGCGGGGGAAGAAAGCAATTTTGGTTCTCCCGTCTATTTGGGTGTAGCCCTTTTAGTTTTAGCAGTTATCGTTGCTTTAAATAGTACTAGCAATAACTTCCTGCGGATGTCTTCCATTGTTGTGGGGTTGATTGTAGGTTATGTCGTCTCAATTCCTTTAGGATTGGTCGATTTTAGTAATTTAGCGGGTTTGCCTCCTGTGGCTTTACCAATTCCTTTCCGCTACGGGTTTAATTTTAATTTTGGGGCGTTTATTCCCTTTGCTTTCTTATATTTAATTACGGCGATCGAATCTATTGGCGATCTGACAGCAACTTCCGCTATTTCTGGCGAACCCATTGAAGGGGCAAAATACTTTAGACGGATTAAAGGAGGAGTATTAGGCGATGGCATAAACTCAATTATTGCTGCTTGTTTGAATACTTTCCCCAATACTACTTTCAGTCAAAACAACGGTGTGATACAGCTTACAGGAGTTGGCAGTCGTTATCTGGGCTATTTCATCTCGGTAATTTTTGTGATTCTGGGTCTATTTCCCATTGTTGCAGGGGTTTTTCAGGCGTTACCCCAACCAGTCTTGGGCGGTGCAACCATTGTCATGTTTGGTACGGTAGCTGTAGCGGGAATTAAGATTCTTTCCTGCGTCAATCTTACCAAGCGTAACTCAATTATCTTGGCATTATCTTTAGGCTTGGGTTTAGGTGTTAGCGTCGTTCCCGAAGCTTTAAATCAAATGCCTTCCTTGATTAAAAGTATCTTTTCTTCTGGTATTTCTACAGGGGGAATTACCGCATTATTGTTAAATATAATTTTGCCAGGACGAGAATAGATATAGTACAAACAGAAAAATATATAGCTAGGGACTAGGGGACTGGGAGACGGGGAGACTGGGAGAAGAAGCTAAAAGCTAAAAGCTGATAGCTAATAGCTAATAGCTTAAAACCAATAACTAACAACTATTAGCAAAAAATTATGTATCACTTAAAAGCAATTATAATTGGCGCGGGAATGGCGGGATTGGCAGCAGGGATTGCTTTACGTCAGGCGGGCTATGAAGTTGAGATTTATGAAAAGACGAGAAAGTTACGTCCTGCGGGGGCGGGAATTTCTTTATGGTCGAATGGGATTAAGGTTCTCAATAAATTGGGTCTAGGGGAAGAGATTGCAGCCATTGGCGGACAAATGAACCGCATGGAATATCGCAATCTTCAGGGAGAGATTCTTAACGATGTTAATCTTATTCCCTTGATGGAACAGGTAGGACAAAGACCCTATCCAGTATCCCGTACGGATTTACAGCAAATGATGCTGAAGGCTTTTGGCGAGTCTGATGTCAAAATGGGGATGCGCTGTGTTGAGGTGAAGCAGGATGCTGATAGTGTTACCGCAATCTTTGAAGATGGCAGTAACGCTACTGGCGATGTAGTTATCGGGGCAGACGGTGTAAAGTCAGTGGTGCGTAACTATCTGGCGGGGGGAAAAGTTGAACCGCGCTATGCTGGTTACGTTAACTGGAATGGTTTAGTAGAAGCTAGTCCCGATTTAGCGGAAAATGATGTCTGGGTAATTTATGTTGGGGAAGGAAAACGAGCATCTATGATGCCTGTGGGGGATAATCGCTTTTATTTTTTTATGGGTTGTCCTAAACCCCAAGGAACAACCCCACCTAACGGAGATATCCGCACTGAATTAAAAGATATTTTTGCAGGGTGGGCGCAACCAGTCCAGAATCTAATCGAAAAATTAGACCCAGAACAGGTAAATCGTTTGGAAATAGGCGACATCGATCCTCTGCCCAGTCTGGTTAACGGTAGAATTGCCTTAGTAGGGGACTCGGCACACGCTACTACTCCAACTTTAGGACAAGGGGGCTGTCAAGCGATGGAGGATGCAGAAGTATTGTGTCGCTATTTAGTAACCACTAATATTAGTGTTGAAGATGCACTCAAACGTTATGAAGCGGAACGCAAAGAAAGAGTGGCAAAATTGGTCTTGAAAGCCCGCAAGCGCACTGATACTATTTATAACAAAGAACCAGATCTAACTCAGCAATGGTACGAACAACTAAAACAAGAAAAACCTGAAGACGTTACAGGCGCGATCGCAAAAATCATCCTTGGTGGTCCATTGCACTAACTAACTAACAACTAACAACTAACAACTAATCAATGTCAGGTAAATTAACAACTCACGTATTAGATACAGCAAATGGTTGTCCAGGCAAAGGAATTGCGATCGCTTTATGGAAGCTAGATCTGAATATAGATTCTAAAACTTTATTCAAAACTACCAAAACTAATCGAGATGGTCGTACTGACGAACCACTACTAACTGGAGGAGAATTAAAAATAGGGGTATACGAGTTGGTTTTTTCTGTGGGTAATTATTTTGCTCGTTATGGTAATTACCCCGAACCACTTTTTTTAGATCGAATTCCCATTCGTTTTGGCATTAGCGATCTTAAAGCTCACTATCACGTTCCTTTATTAGTTTCTCCTTGGTCTTATAGTACTTATCGAGGTAGTTAGTTATTAGTCATTAGTGAAAAATCAACAGTATACTATCGCCCAATTAAATCAAATGTCTCAAGGGGAATTTACCGCAGCCTTGGGAAATATTTGGGAAGAAACACCAGCAATTGCAGAACAAGCTTGGCATCGTAGACCTTTTGAAGATGCTGAGGCTTTATATCAAGCTATGGTGGCAATTGTTAATAGCATGAGCGTAACCGAGCAACTAGCCTTAATTAAAGCTCATCCCGATCTTGGTGCAAAAACTAAGATGGCTGAAGCTTCAGTGCAAGAACAGGCAGGAATAGGTTTAGATCGCTTATCTGAAGCGGAATATCAACGTTTTCAATCCCTCAATCAAGCTTACAAAGATGAGTTTGGTTTCCCTTTTATCGTGGCGGTGAAATATTACACGAAACAAACTATTTTGCAAGCATTTGAAACTCGTTTGCAGAATAGCCAGGAAACAGAAAAACAGCAAGCGTTAGCTGAAATAAGCAAAATAGCTCGACTGCGTTTGAAGTCGTTAGTAACTGACTATGGATCTAGTGATTAGTTATTATAGTCGTTCTAATTAATTTCCGTACTATCTCAGTAATTTGTTCGGGGGATTAGGGATTAGGGGTTAGGGATTAGGGAGCAATAATTAGTACATATTTTCGTATGG